>JAFXMA010000001.1 GCA_017530725.1 Bacteroidales bacterium | reverse complement strand
TGCCGGCGGGAGCGCCTTCCTGGCGGGCCGGACGCGGCATCTGGCCGGGACGGAAGCCTTCGTTGGTCATGCCGTACGTCATCACGATGATGAACGGTTCGATCTTGCCCTCGGCGATGAGGTTGTCCATGATGAGGTTCGCGTGACCCTGGTTCCACCAGGCGTACTCGTTCTCACCCCAGCCGTGCTGCAGGTACAGAACCGGATACTTCTTCTTGTTCTTGTCGTACTGCGGCGGGGTGTACACCCATGCGACGCGGTTCTGGTTCGTGCTCTTGGACCAGAACAGGACCTGCTGGACCTTGCCGTGCGGCACGTTCTTCATCGCGTAGAAGTCGGCGTCGTGGGCCGGAATCTCGATACCGCTCTCCCAGCGGGTGGAGCCGTAGTAGTTGTGGGTGCCCGGATCGTTGAACACGCCGCCGTCGATGGTCAGGTGATAGTAGTGGAAGCCTTCGTCCATGGGGCCGGCGGTGGTGCCCATCCAGGAACCGTCCTCAGCCTTGCGGAGGACCGTTCCGCCGGAGCCGCCGAGACCGAGGCTCACGATGACGGAAGTGGCCTTGGGAGCGTTGACCTTGAAGCGGGCGTAGCCCTGGGAGTTCACCATCGGATACTCCTGGCCCGGCTGGTTGAGTTCGCTGGGCTTGAAGTCTTCCTTGATGACGACATTGTCCATCTTGGGATCGAAGCCCTTGACGGCGTTGTAGGCCTGCTTGGGCTTGTAGTTCTCGTCGAATAGGAGCGGGTAGTTGTTCACGCCCAGCCAGGAATCCTTGTCGGAGACGTTCCAGAAGGTGACGCAGTCGATCACGTCCTTGTGCTTGCGGAGGACTTTGAACAGGTTCACGTACTGGTCCTGCTGGAGGGTTCTCTCCCAGTCGGAGACCTGGGCCGCACCCTGGCGGAAGCGGAGGCCGCCGCCCATGTCCTCGTTGATGCGGATGTCCAGTTCAGTGAGGTGGATGTGCTTGACGACCGTGGAGTAGAGGGCGATGGCGTCGTCCACTTCCTTCATCGTCGGGCCATAGACATTGTAGTGGGCCTGCATGCCGATACCATCGACCGGGACGCCGGCGTCCTTCATGCGCTTGACCAGGTTGTAGATGCGCTTGCTCTTGGCGGGCTCGGCATCGTTGTAGTCGTTGTAGAACAGGAGGGCGTTCGGGTCGGCCTCGTGGGCGTACTCGAAGGCTTTCCAGATGAATTCCTCACCGGCGATCTGGTACATGGGGGAGTTGCGGAGTTCGGGGCGGCCGGGATAGACCGGGCTGTCGGCCACGGCTTCGTTCACCACGTCCCAGCAGTACACGACATCCTTATAGCGGTTCACGATCGCCTGGATGTGGTGCTTCATGTTTGCGTAGAACTCCTCCTTGGGAAGGAGGTTGCCCTTCTCGTCCTGGTACATCCAGGTGCCGATCTGGCTGTGCCACATCAGGGTGTGGCCGCGCATCTTGATGCCGTGCTCACGGCAGAAATTCGCGATCTTGTCAGCGTCTTCCCAGTTGAACTCGCCCTTCTTGGGCTCGGTGGGCTGCGGTTTCATCGCGTTTTCGGCGGTGATGCTGTTGAACTCGCGGAGGACGACCTTGATCTGGTCGGGGTCCGCGACATTGCGGTTGTTCACGGCGACACCGATCTTGAAGTAGTCCTTGTAGGCGTCCTTCAGGCCGTCGGTGGGCTCGGGAATCGGGCGGGGACCCCACTGGGCCCCTGCAGGGACGGCGCCCAGGATGAGGGCGCAGAGTCCGGCAATGAGGGTTCTTTTCATATCAGATGGTAATAAAGTGTTCGTGTAGTCGTTACAAATATAGTCTTTTTGTATGAAAAACCAAAACCCCGGCGAAAAAAAGAATCTCATTCCCATTTTTGCGGAAAATGCGTATCTTTGCGTCCGTATGGCTGCCAAGACAGGAAAGATACTCGTGGTCGATGACAACGCCGGCATCCGACAGGCGCTCAGGATCCTGCTCCCGCTGCATTTCGCGGAAGTGGAGACGATCCCGTCCCCCGCGACGCTCGTGTCCACGCTGGAGCGTTTCCGGCCGGACGTCGTCCTGCTGGACATGAACTTCTCCACCGCCATCAACACGGGCAACGAAGGACTCTACTGGGCCGGAGAGATCAAGAAGATGGCCCCGGATGTGGAAGTCGTCCTGTTCACCGCCTATGCCGATATCCAACTGGCGGTGGAGGGGATGAAGCGCGGCGCCTTCGACTTCATCGTCAAGCCCTGGGAGAACGAGAAACTCATGACCACCCTCACCGCCGCCCGGGACAAGGCCCGCAAGGCGATGGGGAGGGATGCCGCCGTCATTCCGGGCGGTGCGAAGGAATCCATGTTCTGGGGCACCTCCAAGCCCATGGCCGTCATCCGGAAAACCCTGGACAAGATTGCTCCCACGGACGCCACCGTGCTCATTACCGGCGAGAACGGAACCGGCAAGGACGTCCTGGCGCGCGAGATCCATGCCCACAGCCTCCGGAGCGACAAGCCGATGGTGGCGGTCGATGCGGGAGCCATCCCGGAGACGCTTTTCGAAGGCGAACTCTTCGGCCATGTGAAAGGCGCTTTCACGGATGCCTATACGGACCATGCCGGCAAGTTCGAGCAGGCCGACGGCGGAACGCTCTTCCTCGATGAAATCGGCAACATCCCCCTGCACCTGCAGGCGAAGTTGCTGCGGGTTCTCCAGAACCGCAGTGTGGTTCGCGTGGGGGGCAGGGAAGCCATTCCCGTGAACATCCGGCTCATCTGCGCCACCAATATGGACCTCGAGGCGCTGGTACGGGAAGGCAAGTTCCGCGAAGACCTCTATTATAGGATCAATACGGTGCACATCGCGCTTCCGCCGCTGCGCGAGCGCCGCGAGGACATCGTCCCGCTCGCGGAGCGCTTTGTCGCCCGCTATGCGGAGAAGTACCACCGGCCCGTGGCGGGCCTGGACGTTTCCGCCCGCGCGGCCCTGGAAAGCGGCTGGTGGAGCGGCAACATCCGCGAACTGCAGAACTGCATCGAAAAGGCGGTCATCCTCTCGGAAGGGGAGGCCCTGACGGGAAAGGATATCCAGTTGGATTCTTCGGTTTCCTCCGGTTCCCTCCGGATGGCACCGGAAGCCATTCCTTTTGCCGAGCGCAGCGAAGAATCCCAAGTCCGTGAAGCGATGGAACGCACGGGCGGGAACGTTTCCGCTGCGGCGAAACTCCTGGGCATAAGCCGCCCGACGCTGTATGCGAAACTGAAGAAATACGGTTTATAACGGTCATTCCGAGCGAAGCGAAGGAATCTTATGTCTCTTTGGCAAGTCATATTGCCAGCCGTCATCGCGGCGATCGTCGCAGCGGTCGTCGCCGCTGTCCATATCCGCCGGAAGGACATCAGGAAGGTTGCGTACATGATGGACGCGCTCGAGGACGGGGAACTGAATTTCCGCTTCCAGGACCGGAACAAGTTCAACCGGACGCTGAACCGCATCCGGACCATCTTCGAGAAGCAGCGGCAGGCCCACGAGCAGGACTCCTGGACCAAACTCATCCGGGTGCTGACGCATGAAATCATGAATACGGTCTCGCCGATCGCCTCCTTGTCCGATGCGATGGCCCAGTCCGTCGATGAGAACGGCCACAGCGAACTGGACATCAAGGCGGGGCTTGAGACCATCTCCGATTCTTCCAAGAATCTGATCGATTTCGTGCAGATCTACCGGCAACTGTCCGGCGTGGCGAAGCCCATCCGCAAGGCGCTGGACCTGCAGGAACTGATGGACGGCGTCATCGGCCTGAACCGGGAATTCCTCGCTTCCAACGGCGCGGAATGCGTGTATCGGCCCGAGGAACCGGATTTGATGATCTATGCCGACGAGGGGCAGATCTCGTAGATCCTCATCAACCTCATCAAGAACGCCCTGCAGGCGGGTGCAAAGCACATCGACATCAGCGCCCGGATGGACAAGGACGACGAGATGGTCGTCCGCGTGGCCAATGACGGCGCGCCGATCCCGGCCTCGGCCCAGGAGCAGATTTTCATTCCTTTCTATACCACCAAGAAAGAGGGTTCCGGCATCGGCCTGAGCATCTCCCGGCAGATCATGCGGAACCACAACGGCACCATCGAACTCCTCCGCAGCGACGATTCCCAGACCGTCTTCGAACTCCGTTTCCGGTAGTCCGACTGTAAAACTGTAAAGAAAGTGTAAAGAAAGTGTAAAGCATTGACAGTGCTTTACACTTTTGATTTTTTCTTAAACCGCTGGTTATCATTGGTTTAAATAGTTTGGCACGGCAGGTGCATGGGGAATGGACGGTTAAACATAATAAACATGAAAACCTTTTTCTTTAAGAGTGTAGTTATCGCTTTGGCGCTCGTCGGGATGACAAGCGCCAAGGCGCAAACTACGATGTCCCTGCATGACTGCATGGCCTACGCCGTGTCCAATTCCACGAAGGTGCGGATCCAGCAGGCTGCGGTCGGCGACGCACGGATCGACCGGCGGGATGCGGCGCTCAGGCTGTTCACCCCGCAGATCAATGCATCGACCTATGCCTACTATAACTTCGGCCGCAGCATCGACCCGCAGACGAACACCTATTTCAACACGACGTCGTTCCACAACAACTACGGTGTCAGTGCCGGAATCGACCTGTTCAACGGCTTCCAGGCGGTGAACAATCTCAAGATCTCCAAGACCGGGATGCTCATCGCCGATTCCATGGAGAAGCAGGTGGAGGCCGATATCTGCCTGGCCGTGATGGAGGCGTACTACAACGTCGTGTATTACAAGCGCTTGGCCGATGTGTACGAGGAGCAGGTCTCCGTGGCCGAGCAGGCCTTGGTCAAGGCCCGCCGCCAGGAAGAACTGGGCCAGAAAGGCCACGCCGACGTCATCCAAATGGAGGCCGACCTCGCAGACCGCCAGTACGACCTCATCAACACCCGCAACCAGTACGAGAGCCAGAAAATGACCCTTGCCGACCTGATGTTCTGGCCGGTGGGGGAGGAGCTGGAGATAGATACAGGGATGCCCGATCAGGTCGGGCATGACGACACTTCCGTCATTCCCGGCTTGACCGGGAATCTCTCTCCCGATTCCATCGTCGCCTTCGCCCTCGACCACAACCCAGCCGTCCAGATCGCTTCTTGGCAGGCGCTCAATGCGAAGCGCGAGCTGAATACCGCCAAGTGGCAGACGCTGCCTTCCGTGGGCCTGTATGCCGGCTGGAGCACGAGCTATTATACTTATCAGGGTTCTTCGACCGCACCGTTCCAGGATCAGTTCCGCAACAACGGCGGTGAATATGTGGAAGTATCCGTCTCCATCCCGTTGTGGAACCGCCTGAACAAGCAGTCGACGATTTCCCGCAAGCGCCACGCGCTGGAGAAGGCATCGGCCGAACTGGACCAGAAGCGCCGCGACGTGGAGTCCGAGGTGCGCCGGGCCGTCCAGGACCGCGACGGCGCCGCCACGGCCTATGAACAGGCCTGCCGCAAGGCCGAAGTGCAGTCCGAGGCTTACACGCTCAACCTCAAGAAGTTGGAGCAGGGCCTCATCTCCCCGCTGGAGTTCCAGACGGCGAACAACAACTACCTCAAGGCCCAGGCCGATGAGATGAACAGCCTGTTCAAGTATCTCATCAAGCATGCCGTAGTGCGGTATTACAATGGTGTCGAATATGTAAATCAGTAAATCATGGATAAGATCATCGAAAAGAAAACCGGATGGCGCGTCGCGTTCACGAAGAAGGCC
>JAFXMA010000009.1 GCA_017530725.1 Bacteroidales bacterium | reverse complement strand
GGCCGGATCATGGACGAGGCGGAGAACAGTTTCACCATCCACGGCGGCAACATCACCTTCCGCGGGCATGACTATATGTTCTACCACAACGGAAAACTGCCCAACGGCGGCGGCTTCCGCCGGTCCACCTGCGTGGAGGAATTCACCTTCGGGGCCGACGGTTCCATCCCCTTCATCCCCTTCACGGAAAAGGGCGTGGAGCCGCTCCAAACCCTGAATCCTTATGTGATGACCCAGGCCGAGACGATGGCCGCCTCCTACGGGCTCAAGACGGACCGCCTCGCCGGCGACCGCCACTGGGTGACCTCGGTCCACAACGGCGACTGGCTCAAGGTCCGGAACGTCGATTTCGGCGACGAGCCCGCGGTCCTCGTGTCCCTGGAGATGCTCAACTTCAAGAATCCGGGCACCGTCGATTTCTACCTGGACGAACTGGGCGGCAGGCCCATCGCCTCCGTCCCCGTCAATGGCGAGAACATGCTGGTCAAGGCTCCCGTCTCAGACCGCGCGAAAGGCGTCCACGACCTGTACGTGATGTTCCGCGGCGGCGACAGCGAACTGTTCGACCTGGACTGGTGGGTGTTCAACCACCACCTGAACATGCCCATCATCCAGACCAAGTTCACGGCCGATCCCGCGCCGATGGTGTATGACGGCACCGTGTACCTGTACACCACCCACGACGAGGACGGCGCCCAGGGCTTCCAGATGTTCGACTGGCTCCTGTACACCTCCACCGACATGGTGAACTGGACGGACCACGGGGCCGTGGCCTCGCTGGACAGTTTCGAATGGTACGACGGCAAGAACGGCGCCTGGGCCGAGTGCGTGGTGGAGCGGGACGGCAAGTTCTACATGTACTGCCCCATCCACGGGCACGGCATCGGCGTGCTGGTCGCGGATACGCCCTTCGGTCCCTTCAAGGACCCGATTGGGAAACCGCTCGTGTGGCAGAAGGAGCACTGGGAGGATATCGACCCGTCCGTGTTCGTCGATGACGACGGCCAGGCCTACATGTACTGGGGCAACCCGCACGTTTACTGGACGAAACTGAACAAGGACATGATTTCGGTCGATGGGGAAATCCACCGGATCGAGTATCCCATCGACACGTACCAGGAAGGCCCCTGGTTCTACAAGCATGACGGCAAGTATTACCTCGCCTTCGCCTCCACCTGCTGCCCGGAGGGCATCGGCTACGCGATGAGCGACTCGCCGGTCGGGCCATGGAAGTCGATGGGGGCGATCATGGACCGCACCTGGCGCACGCGGGGCAATCATCCCGGCATCATCGAATTCAACGGCCAGTCCTATGTGTTCGGCCTGAACTACGACCTCCACCACCTCGAAACCTTCAAGCATGCGGAGCAGCGCAGCGTCTCCGTCGCGCCGATGTACTATGAGCCAGACGGTTCCATCCGGAAAGTCCCGTACTGGCTGGACAACGTCGTGGACCAGGTCGGCACCTTCGACCCGTTCCGCAAGGTGGAGGCCGAGACAATGGCCTGGGGCTATGGCCTCAAGACCGACGTCGTGGAAGGCCGCGGCATCGTGCTGCGGGACATCGACGCAGGCGAACACCTGCTCGTCAAGGGCGTCGATTTCGGCAAGGGCGCCGGCAAGTTCATGGCCAGCGTCGAAGGCGCCGCGGTCATCGAAGTGCGATTGGATGCGGTGGACGGCCCTCTCGCGGGCACCCTGACGGCAAAGGCGGGCAAACCCGGCTTCCGCGAGTCCATCTGCCGGCTGCAGGGCGCCACGGGCGTCCACGACGTGTATTTCGTCTTCCGGGAAGGCGGCTTCCGCTGGGATTGGTGGCGGATGTGGCGTTAGGATCATTCAACCATCAGAGATATGAGACAGTTCATTCTTTCCATCGCCCTGCTGCTGAGCGTGGCGGCGTTTGCCCAGCCGGGCATGCGGCGGGGGCCCGTCATCAACGGCGACCTGAGCGTCACCTTCCGGGCGCAGGCGCCCCAGGCCCGCGAAGTGGCCGTGGACATCTGCGGCAAGGTGTATCCGATGACCCGGGAGGGCGACCGCCCCTGGCAGGTCACCACGGATCCGCTGGAACCGGGATTCCACTATTATTTCCTCGTCGTGGACGGATTCCGCGCGAGCGATCCCGCCAGCCCGCATTTCTACGGGACCGGGACGGACGCCAGCGCCATCGACATACCGGAGGCGGGCGTGGACTTTTACCTGGACAAGGACGTTCCGCGCGGCGACGTGCGCCTGGTGCGCTACTGGTCTCCTTCCCTGAAGACCTGGCGCACGGCCTGGGTGTATGTCCCGGCCGGCTATGACACCCATCCGGAGAGACGCTATCCGGTGCTGTACCTGCAGCACGGAGGCGGCGAGGATGAAACCGGCTGGACCAAGCAAGGCCGAACGGGCGCGATCCTCGACAACCTGATCGCCGAAGGCAAGGCCGTCCCGATGCTTGTGGTCATGGACTACGGGCAGGCGGGCGACTTTGCGAAGATCCTCCTCGAGGAGACGATTCCGACGATCGACAAGCGGTTCCGGACGGTCGCCAACGCGAAGCACCGCGCCATGGCCGGCCTGTCGTTCGGCGGCGGGCAGTCGTGGTCCATCGGCCTGAAGCATCCGGAGGTGTTCTCCTCCATCGGCATCTTCTCCTCCGGCATGTTCGGGGGCGTGGGAGCGGGCGCCTACGCGCCGTTCTCCGTGGAAAGCCAACTGCCGGAACTGCTGGCCGATCCGAAAGCCTTCAACGCGGCCCACGACGTATTCTACATGTCCTGCGGCACGGGCGATCCCCGCATCGAGCACACCCGCAAGGCTGCTGAGGCGCTGAAGGCCGCGGGGGCGAAGGTCCATTTCACGGCCTGGCCCGGCGGCCACGAGTGGCAGCCCTGGCGCAAGTCCCTGCATGAATTCGTACAATTATTGTTCAGATAGACTATGAAAAAGACTGTTTTGATCGTGGCGGCCGCGCTCGGCCTGTGGGCGTGCGCCTCCGTGCCCGGCCAGGTGAAAGTGACCGGCGGCACCATCCAGGGCCTGGTCCTGGACGACATGACCGTGTACAAGGGCATCCCGTTCGCCGCCCCTCCCGTGGGCGAACTCCGCTGGAAGGCGCCGCAGCCCGTCGTGGCCTGGACCGGCGTGAAGGAATGCCAGACTTTCGCGCCAAACCCGATGCAGGGCAACGGCGAGGGCTGCAGCGAGGACTGCCTGTACCTGAATGTCTGGACCCCTGCGAAGAGCCCGAAGGAGAAACTCCCGGTGATGGTGTGGATCTACGGCGGCGGCTTCGCGGGCGGCGCCACGTCCTACTATGACGGAGCCCTGCTGGCCCGCAAGGGCGTCATCCTCGTGAGTGTCGCGTACCGTGTGGGCAAACTCGGCTTCCTTTCGCTGCCGGAACTGTCGGCGGAGAATCCTGCCGGCGTGAGCGGCAACTACGGCCTGCTGGACCAGATCGCCGGCCTGCAATGGGTGCAGGACAACATCGCGAAGTTCGGCGGCGACCCGGGGAACGTGACCATTTTCGGCGAGTCCGCCGGCGGCATCTCCGTGAGCATGCTGTGCGCCTCGCCGCTGGCGAAGGGCCTTTTCAAGCGGGCCATTTCCCAGAGCGGCGGCTCCTTCGGCCCCACCAACCCCCAGTCCTATCCCGGTGAGAACATGCAGACGCTTGCCGTCGCCCAGGAAGCCAATGCGGCTTGGGCCAAAGGCGCTTTCGGCGATGATTATACGCTGGAGGAGTTGCGCGCGGCCGATGTCAAGTCTGTGATGGGCGGCTTCGGGGGCTCGGGCGGCTGGCCCGTCACCGACGGCTACGTGATTCCCGACGACCAGTACAAACTGTACGAAGCCGGGAAGTACAATGATGTCGATGTCCTCATCGGCTACAACTCCGACGAAGGCCTGAGTTTCGGCTTCTCCTTTGGCGGCGGCAGCCACGAGGACCAGGTGCGCGCCCGTTACGAGGACTATGCCGACGCCCTCCTCGCCGCCTATCCGGTGGAACCCGACGGCAAGGTGGGCAAGACCGCCCGCGACCTCACCCGCGACGCCGCCTTCGGCTGGCAGACCTGGGCCTGGGCGCGCCTGCAGGAGCGCACCGGCAAGGGCCGCGTGTGGCTCTACTATTTCGACCAGCATCCCGACTACCCGGCTGGTTCCCCGCGCTATGGCCAGGGCTCCCCGCATGGCCAGGACGTAGCCTACGTCTTTGGCAATCCCGAGGAAGTACAGCCCACCGACATGGCCCTCTCCGGCTGGATGATGGACTACTGGACCAACTTCGCAAAAACCGGCGACCCCAACGGCGAAGGCCTCCCCGCCTGGCCGCGCTTCGTCAACAGCGCACCACAGACGATGGTCCTCACGGGCGCCGGCTGCCACGCCACCCCGGTCCCCTCCGAAGCGGCCCTGAAGGTCCTGGACGAGTATTTCGCCTGGCGCCGGAGCCAAGAATAGAATTCACGGCGACCTACATGACACAAAGAGGATGACCAAAAGTCAAGTTGACATGAGGTCATCCTCTTTTTTACTTCCTGTCCAGCACGTATGGGGGCGCGATAACCAGTGAAAACGGTCCCTCAGCCGGGCTGGAGCACGCGCGGGGGCGCGATAACCTGCGAAAACGCTCCCTCAGCCGGGCTGGTCACGCGCGGGGACACGGTAACCTGCGAAAATGATCCTTCAGCCGGGCTGCTGAGGAAAAGTGCAGAATAGCCTGTTTTACACTTATTTCACTGAAAATGAACGAAATAAGTGTAAGACATTGGAATTCACACTTTTATTGAACAGAGATTCCCGGTCATGGCCGGGAATGACGAAAACCAGAGTGTCCTCCTCAGAAGACCATACCCAAAGGACATCTTTTCACATGGCCCCCTAGGCCCTTGTTTCTACATGGTTCTGAGGCACCTGGGATGAGTGTGAGGTGTCCGGGGGCTTGTCCACCCCCGGACAAGTATAGGGGGAGGGGCCCGACGGATACAAGTTATTTGCGCAGCAAATGACGCAGGAGACGTTGGGAGGGGCCGGAGCGAAGCGGAGTCCCCCGGACACCTCACACCCCTCCCGTTAACACATCATCATCCTTCTCAATCACACACCCATCCCAATAACTCACCCCCTCCCGTTAACACCACACTCCCAATTACATACCGCTCCCAATTACACAAAAAAAAGAGGACTACCAAAGAGGCAGAAAGACTCATGGTCGTCCTCTATTTTATATGTCCAAGGTCATGCGTCCCGCGACCGATGTACAAGTCTAGTTTGTACATCAGGATGAGCCTCTGGCCAGGGTTTTCCGATCATATCTTATGAAAATCGGGCGGATTTCGGCCGAATCTGCGAGATTTGTACACAAAAGCGCCGTTCTGAAAACGATTTCCTGTACAAGTCAGATTTGTACGATTACCACTTCCGTATGTAATTGCTTGTTCAGATCCGTTGGCAGGACCCATACAAGCAAAAACGCCCCGAAATGCATGTATAGGTCCAATGCCTGGACCTGGAAGAGCGACCGATACATAGACCTATACAAGCACCCGACACACGAGGTTGGGAACCAGAGGTTTTGAAAAGAGGCTATATTCAGCGAGTTACAAATTACCTCGTACCAAACCCCTCAGCCGGGGAGGAGGTTGGGGACCGATTGGTTTATAAGTGTTTGAAACAGAGTGGATTGCAATCGAAAAGGTACCCAACCGACTGTGTGTCATTAACTAACAAATCAAGAAACCTATTTCAGGACAAGTCCCCTCGGAAGTCCACCCGGCCGGCCTCTCCAACAGGCATTCCGGCCACCCGACAACAAAAAAAAGAAGGTGACCAATCAGTCAACTGACTTTTGGGTCACCTTCTTGTTGTCAGATGGTTGTAATCCAGTTACTTCTTGATGTACTTCCCTGCCCTGATGCGGTTCAGGAAGGCGACCATGGCGGAGAGGGTTTCTTCGGTGTACATGTTCATTCCGTGACCGCCGCCCTGGACCAGGTGGAGTTCGCTGTCCACGCGGGCGTCCTGGAGCAGGCCGTAGAAGTGCGGGGCCTGGCAACTGGGGACGACGTTGTCCTCGGTGCCATGGAAGATGCACACGGGCGGGTCGTCCGGACCGATGTAGGTCGTGGCGTTCAGGTACTTGAAGGCCTCTTCGTTACCCTTGAAGGGGAAGCCCATCACGGCCTCCTCGGGAGCGTGGTTCCAGGTGTCTTCCCGGGCGCCGCAACTCATGTAGTTCAGGTCCACGGGACCGGACCAATCGCAGGCCGCATCGACCGCGCTGGAGAACTGCAGGTTGCCGCCCACGTTGCCTTCCAGTTGGGGCTGGTTGCCGGACGTAGCCGCCAGGGAGGCCAGGTGGCCGCCGGAAGAGAAGCCCGAGACCGCCACGAAGGTCGGGTCGAACCTGTACTTGCCGGCATTGGCCTTGACAAAGCGGATCACGCCCTTGATGTCGTGGATCTGGGCGGGGAACTTGGCATCCATGGAGGAACGGTGGTTCGGGCACACCACGGCGTAGCCTTCGTCCAGCAGGGCGTTCACGATGGTGCCGAGGTCCGCCATCCCCTTGGAATTGTTGGAGAACCAGGCGCTACCGTAGATATGGACCACCACGGGGTAGGTATCCTTCTCCACTTTCGGGAGATAGATGTCGAGTTTGTGATATACCTGCCCGTCACCGGCGTAATCCACGTCGGCGATCTTCTGGGAGCAATGGACGTCCACCTTGGGCATCTGGAAACCGCCGAAGCCCGTCGGCTGTGCGAACAGGCCGAGGGCTCCGAAGGTAAGGGTAAGGGACATAAGAAGTCTTTTCATCGATCAATGCTTTTTCAGATCCCACTTGCAATTATCGTTCCCAAAGTCGAATTTTGCAAGGCCAGG
>JAFXMA010000065.1 GCA_017530725.1 Bacteroidales bacterium | reverse complement strand
TCTTGTGATCGAGACGACGGAAGCGCTGAATGTGATCGACGTGAACAGCGGCATCCGCACCAAGACCGCCGACCAGGAAGAGAATTCCTTCGAGGTCAACAAACTCGCCGCGGAAGAGATCGCACGCCAGTTACGACTCCGGGACATGGGAGGGATCGTCATCGTGGACTTCATCGACATGGAGTCGAATGACCACAAGAACGCCCTCCACAAGTTCATGCAGGAGTTGATGGAAAATGACAGGGCCAAGCACAACGTGCTGCCGCTGACGAAATTCGGGCTGATGCAGATTACCCGGCAGCGGATCCGCCCAGTGACCGAGATCAACACCATGGAGCAATGCCCGCTGTGCCACGGCACCGGCAAGATCCATTCCACCGTGGTGATCGACGAAGAGATCGAACGCAAGATCGCCTACTACGTCATCGAGAAAGGCCACAAGGTCCTGACCCTGAAAACCAGTCCGATCCTGGGCGCCTACCTCCGGAGGGGGTTCTTCAATTCCTACCTCAGCAAGTGGAGGAAACACTACAAAGTCAAGTTGGACCTCGAGGAAGTCACCGACTTCACCGTCCTGCAGAACGAAATCTACAACGAAAAAGGAGAGAAGTTGGATTAACTTCCCTCCTTTTTTCTTAGCGGTTTCCGTTCCCTTAGAACTCCACCTCCACCTTCTTGCCGAAAGCGGCGGAACGGCTGTTGTCCACGTACCACTCGCCGTAACGGCCGGACTGGATGG
This sequence comes from Bacteroidales bacterium, assembly GCA_017530725.1. Classification (GTDB taxonomy): domain Bacteria; phylum Bacteroidota; class Bacteroidia; order Bacteroidales; family UBA932; genus Cryptobacteroides. The sequence goes on along the minus strand of JAFXMA010000065.1, from coordinate 22,778 downwards.
CCGGACGGTCGCCGTACGAACGCTGGACGTAGGCTACGACCTCCATGTTGTCCATGTTATAGCCGGACGGGATGGTCGCGGTGTAGGTCAGGGACGTCGTGCCTCCGTCGGCCGGGACCTCGAAGAGGTCGCCGGTATAGGAGGACGTCAGGAACATCCGGGTGACACGGCTGTGGTTGAAGTCGGTGATCGTCGACGGAGACGTGTAATTGGACTGGTTGCCGATGATGTCGTTCTCGCACAGCAGGACGGTCAGTTTGTAATCTTCCGCATACAGGGCCTTCACATCCACTTTCACGGTCACGTTACGTCCGGAGACGGAGGATTCGATGCCGAGGGAAGTGGCGGTGGGATAATACTTGACCGTCTCGTTGCCCGCATTGATCGCCTCCTGGGCGGTAACATCCGTGGAATTGTAGTTGGGAATGTCGATACGGCCGTCGATGATGCCCGTCGGATACCCGCCGATCCCGTAGAAATTGGCCAGATAATCGGAACCCGCAGTTCCGTAGTTACCGCTGGTCGCATAGAAACACGCATATTCGAAGGAATCTCCCAACTGGGACTTGATCTTATGGAAGGCCTCGTCCATCATCGGGCAATACTGGCACCAAGTGGCCGTGAAGCGCATGCCGAAAATATGGTGCGGGATGGCCGTGACGGCGCCCTGGGCGCTCTGGGTCACCATGATCGGGTAGCAGTTGTCCCCATAGCAGATGCTGAGCATGCCGGTACGCTCACCCGCTTCCGGATTCGGCTCGGCATAGAAACTATGGACACACCCGAACCGGACATCACCCTTGGCGGAGACCTCCTTGATCCAGTCGGAAGCGGAATCGATGTGGTATTCCAGCGTTCCGTTGACCGTGATGCCGAACACGCCGCCGGCACCTTCCACCGTCACTTCCTGAGGGCCGTATTCCAGATAGGAGTCCCGATAGGTCACACCCTTGTCAGCCTCCATCAAGGTGGCGAAATGTCCGGCCTTGAGGGCTACGGTCTTACTGATAGTCTTGAAACCGATGCTACCGTCCTCTTTCTCGAACAGGAGGGTGAAGCCTCCGTTAAGCGTAGAAGGCATGGTGACGATGTGATAGGCTTCGCCCACCTGCAAGGTCTCCCCTTCCGGTGCCGTCAGTTCGATGGAGGTGGACATGTCCTCCGGATAACCGGTCGCACGGATATAGGGGACCTGTCCGGGCGTGGGGCAATACAGGCCGATCAGTCCGGCCAGGAAGGCGTCCTCGTCGGCAGCGATCATGGTCACGCGTTTGATGCCGGGCTGCGTGACGGAAAACTTGAGACCGCCCACCTGGTGATGGAAAGTCAGTGACTTCGTGCTGTTGCTCACATAGGCGGCAGAGATGAACAAATCATCCGCAAAGGAACCTGCAACGGCCTCCTGCACGGAAGGCAGCGTGGTCACCAGATACGATCCATTGAAATAAGATTCTGAGCGGTAGGGATACACAGCCCAGTACGCGCCGGTTCCGGAAGGCATCGTGCCGGTGAAATTCGCCGAGGCTGCGGGCTCGGTATTGTCGGACACGAATTTCTTATTACCGGTGGAAGACGTTCCGCGGATGATGGAAATCGCATCCTTGGGCGACCAGAACACTTTGCCGTCGGACTGGCGGACGGTCCTCGTCTCGTCGGAACCGGCAAAGCCGGCGGTCAGGACGGTGATTTCACCTTCTTCTTCGGGCTGGACATCCACGGTGTCCACGGGTTCGACACTGCAGGCGCAGGTCATCAGGGCGGCAGCGGCCGCGGCGAAAAGGAAATGCTTCTTCATGGCTGCTGCGTTTTTAGTCCTCCCATTCGATGGGATCGTCATACGTGTCATCCAGGCTGCCGCTCAGGCAGAAGGATGTGTCCATGTGCAGGTCCACAACACGGACCGCAGGGGCTTGATACTGTTTCTCCATAATATTGTCAGTTAATAGTTTTCTTCTTCATATTGCCAATCCACGGAACCGCCGGCGGCGCAGCCGATGACATTGTCCACGAGGCCGTCGCGGAGGACGAGGACGACGAACCGGGACTTCGCGGTCACGGTTCCGGTGAAGTCACAGGATGCCGTGTCCCCTTCCTTCACGTTCAGGGACTCCCCTTCCGTCCAGGAACGGAGGATGTTGTTGTGGACATAGTCCGTGGTTCCGCCCGTCTGGGCCGCCACGGTGCCGTCCTCCAGCACCAGGACCACCAGGACATACGTGCCGTCCCGGACGGCCTTCATCTCGGCCTTCAGGGTAAAACTCCCTTCATTCACGGTGCTCTCCACGCGGATTCCGGCAGCAGGGCCACGGGCTTCCAGGAGCCGGTCGATGTGGGATTGCAGCAGTTCCGGGGACTGCGCGGTGATCAGGCTTTCCGGATCCAGGTCCACGACGGCGGACGGATAGGCCTTGACACCGAACTTCCTCACGAGGTCGTCGCTCAGGGGCTTGACATACATCGGATCCACGGACATGCAGTGCACGCTCACCGGGACGATCCGGCCGGGACGGGCCTCCATCGTCTCCTCGATGGCGGCCTCCATCTTGGGGCAGTTCACGCACCAGGTGCCGGTGAAATCCAGCACCAGCGACCGCCGGAAGAAATCCTTGCCTTCGTCCGCGATCTCGATGGCCGTCACGGTCAGGGGTTCCGACTCCGCACCGTCCAGGGTGGCGACGAAGGACCACTCCCCGGCTTCGGTGGGAGCGAATACGTTGCCTTCCAGGTCCGTGCCGTCCGTCACGTTGCGGATGGCGGCGAAGGCCGTCACGTCTTCCGCACCGGAATAGACGGTGAAGGTCGCGGATTCCCCGGCCGTCACGTTCAGCGCGGTCAGGTCCGCCATGAGCCGGAGTTCGGGCACGGGGTCGTCCTTCTGCCCGACGCAGGAAAGCACCGGCAGGAAAGCGAGCAGGATATGCAGCAGCCTCTTCATGCTAGAAAGACCATTGGGCACGGAGGCTGACTCCCTTGAAGGCGGGCTGCCAACGGCAGACGCCGCCCGAACACACCATTCCCTCCCGGGTGCGGCCGGCATTGAGGGAAACGTTCAGGGCGTTCCAGGAGTAACTGGCTCCGAAGTTATAATAATGCACACCGGTACTCCCGTGGTTGTACATGTCGCTGGCCGAAATGCTCCAGTGCGGGGCGAAGGACAGTTCCACGAGACCGGCCATCCAGTCGCGGGTGAGTTCCTGGGAATACAGGTACTGGAGTTCCGTCCGGAGGGAGACCGTCGTCGAAATCCGGTACAGGGCGTCCAGGACGAAGACGTTCTGGGCATCGGTACGCTTGCCATTGCCGTGCGTGGGGGAATTCTCCTGGATGGACACGAACAGGATGGTCTTCAGTTTCCGGCTCCAGGTGCGTTCCAGGTCGATGTTGATGTCGCGGTAGGCCAGCCAGTGCGTCTCCCGGTCCGGCAGGGCGACGGGCAGCGCCTCGATCCAGGAACCGCCCACGTGCAGTTTCATCCCGTATTTGCCGCCAAGGGCGGTGCCGCGGCGGAAGGTATAGTACAAGTCGCCCTGGAAGCCGGCTTCCCCGTCGGCATAGGTCACGTACGGGTTCAGCCCGGCCAGCATGTAGGTCTGCTGCATGCACAGGGACGGAAGATAGTTCAGGGTATTGGCCGGAGAAGGGCTGGAGGCCGTCAGGAAAATGCGGTCCGTCATGTTCTCCAGGCGGCGGAAAGTCACCGTGCCGGAGAAAGAGCCGGCGGCGTAGTTCAGTTCCACGAGTTGGGCGTTCCCGCCCTTGAGCCGGAAGGCCTCCCGGGAATGCCGGAGATGCTCCGTATAGAAATCAGTCCCCTTCCCCACATACTCGCCCTTCAGGGAGAATCCCCCAACGGAATACTGCAGCCGCCCGGACCAGGAAAGCACGGAGGAAGGAACGGAAAAACCGGCCGTAGAGGCCAGGAAAGCGATATTGTCCTCCACCTCACGGGTGAACTTGTCCAGGACGCTGCCCTCCACCACGAGGGAATGGTCGGACTCCTTGCCGAAAAGCGGAAGCAGGTCCAGCGACATGTCCGCACCGGCCACGGCCGTGCGGGTCGTGGGCCAAAGTCCGTACTTGGGCAACCCGCCCAGAACTTTCAGGGACAGACCGCGGTTCGCGGTATGGAAAGCAAGGCGGCCGCCGGTGAGGGCGTTGTTCAGGCCCAGTTCCCGGTCCTCCCAGGTACGCAGCAGCAAACCGCTGCCCAACTGCTCGAAGAAGGAACCCGCCGTTGCCTCGACGAGGCGGCCGTTCCAGGAGGCCTACAGGCCCGTGAGGCCCGCCCCCTTAAGTTCGGCCGGGTACCCGGCCAGGGCGTGGGGATAATACTCCGCCTGTAGTCCGGCCCCGAAGGAGCCCACCGCATAATCCAGTTTGAGATAGTTGTTGGAACCCCAGGGATGCTCGGGCGAACCCACCACATCGTCGTCCAGGTACCAGATGGAATTGGATTCCAGGCTCCCGGTCACGCGCCCGCGATCCTGCGCGCACAAGGCGGCAGGAACGAGGCACAGCATCAGGAGCAGGACTCCGGCCTTTACTTTCCGTAGCATTTCCGGACCTGGTTCAGCAGTTCCTGCTCGTCTCCGGGACGATAGCCGATATGGGTATAGAAAAGTTTCCCTTCCTTGTCATACACGAACACCTGCGGCACGGAACTCACGTTCAGCGCCCGGCGCAGGTCCGCGTTCACGTCGAAGAGGGCGGTGATGCCGTCCCAGTCACGCCCCTGCGCCATCGCGACGGCGCGCTTGGTGGAGCGGCTGTCGTCCATGGACACGGCATAGATGCGGAGCGGGAAACCGCCGTCCCAGTCGGGCATTTCCTCCGCCAGGGTGTCCAGTTCCTTCAGGCAGGGCTTGCAAGTGGTCATCCAGATGCTCACCACGAAAGGGGTTTTATGGTCGATGAGGGAAGATGTCGTCACGGCCTTGCCGGCCCCGTCCTGCAGGGACACGGAAGGAATCTGCTGCGCAAAGGACACAAGGCCCACGAGCATGAGAAGAATACACACTGCTATCTTTTTCATAGGCACAAAGATACGCATTATCTACGACGAAACAAAGCAGGAGAATAAGAACCTGCAAATCACCCCTGTTTCCTGGGGATGAGCGCAGCGGCCAGAAGAAGGACGAACAGGAACACGCTCACGCGCCCCACGACATCGCCGACGCGCACGAAGAAAGTCTCGCGGGAAGAAAGATTCACCGTCCCCCGCAGGACCGCGGGCTCCCACCAGGCCGTCCGGGAAAGGATCCGCCCCTTCTGGTCGATGAAGGCCGAAATGCCCGTATTCGCGCACCGGGCGATATCCCGCCGCGTCTCGATGGCCCGCAGCCGGGCATAGTTCAGATGCTGCCGATACCCGGGCGTGTCCCCCCACCACGCATCGTTCGTGATGACCGTAAGCAGTTTGGCACCCGCCCGCACATACGCCGCGCAATGCTCTCCGAACACGGATTCATAGCACACGGCGCACCCGATGGGCACCGACTGCCGGAACACCAGGTTGGACACCTCGGGCTGCCCCACGCATCGTCCGGCCACGCCGCCCAGGAGTTTGTCGTCGATGGGACCCAGTACGGAAGCATACGGCAGCATCTCCACCCCGGGCACCAACTTGGACTTCTGATACAGTCCGAACCGCCCCTGGGAATCCACGATCAGGGCCGAATTGTGCGTCTCGTACCAGTCCCCTTCCCCCATCTTCCGTGCATCCGGGGAAGGCCGGGCCGCCTGCTCGTACCGCGTCCACGACGACGCCCCGAACAGGATCTCCGCCGACGGATGCTCCCGCAGGAACGACACGAACCGCCGGAACGTCCGGCTGGAAGGAACATCGTTGCACAGGATATCGGAAGTGAAAGTCTCGGGAGCCAGCAGCAGGACGGGCGAACCGTCCTCCTCCCCCACTTCCTTCGCCCTTTCCTTCAGCCCCCGGGCGAACTGGTCCAGCAGGACCGCATTCTGCTCATCCTGCGTCATTCCGCCAAACTTATGATAAGGGTCGAAATCCGGCTGCGCGATCACTACCGGCAGCGTCCCCTCCGACACCTCGGGAACCCGGTTCCAAAGCACCCAGGACCACACCATGGGCCCGAACAGGACCAGGACCGTCCCGATCACGGACGCATACCGCGCCTTTCTGTTCCAAACAGAAGAGAACCGTCCGTCCGACAGGGCCACCATCATCCCGAACACCGAAAGCGATACGGCCCACACCCACAGCGAACCGCCCAGCGCCCCGGTAACCTCATACCACTGCACCAGCCTGGAAGTCCCGGCAAACGCATTCCCCAGCACCAGCCACGGCCACGAAATCTCCGCCACCGTGAGATAATACTTCTCCCACGCGATCCACGCCGCCGCCAGGAACAGATAAGGCAGGGAAGAACCGCGCCCGCGCCCGGCGAACCGCCGCTTCACCCACCGGAACAGCCCGAACACCAGCGACATCTGCAGCGCATTGGCCAGCACCGCGAAGATCCCGCCCCCGACCGTGGCGTTGCACACCCAGAACGTCGTCGCCGCATTCCACCCCACGAACGCCCCGTAATGCCACCACCAGAAATGCTTAACCCCCTCCTGGGTCGCCACCCGCTCCATGCACAGCAGCGGCACGAACCCCACCAGCACAAGCCACCCGCACCCCTCCACCAGGAAAGGCACGCTCATCAGCAGCACAAACCCCGCCGCCAGGCACAAAAGCAAAACTGTCCGGTTCTTTTTCATAACCAGACAAAGTTAAGCCCTTTCTGTTGGATTTCCAAAGACAGGAAATCTCTAACTGATCAAATCAAGATACCGATTGGCTTTTGGCACTGGCAATCTTCGGATTTTGAGTTTCAGACGATTCTTCCATGAATGAATTGTACTATCCTTAGCAACCCCCATCAACGCTGCAATAAGAGGTGCATCATAACCAATAACTAAATAACAAAAAAGCCGGACATCTTTTTCACTCAAGTTAGGAAGATCTTCCCGCAGAGAAGATATCGGACGCCCGAGGTGATCTTCTATGTATTTCTGCAGACGGCAGTACCCCTTTGTATCGCCATCAATATCTTTCAGTGTCTCACAAACTCTTCGATAGAGCACGGACTCCGTCTGGTTTTGAGTCTCTGCAAATTGTTTGTCTTCAAACAACTGCCCCAGTCTTCGGTATCCATCCCGGAGCATATTTAAATAATCAGAACGGATATCCTCCAAAGTCGATTCCCTGTTACGGGCGTTACGCTTCAATGAATCAATTTTGTTTAAGTGGCGCCGTTCTGCCTCCGTGAGGCGTTTCGTAATCCGCCGGGATTCCTCCAAGGCCAATCGAACTGTATTCAACCGTTCCCTCTGCTCCAACCAGATTGCAAGCCCTATCACAAAAAAAAGTGCTATCATCAACACGGCAATAATCCAGATCATCATTCTCCGATCACGCTCGTGAGCAGCCATCAACCGTTCCCCTTCGACCACTGCTTCTTGATAATCACGCTGTGCCCGGCTAACTGCTTCCGAAGTCTGGATTCTTAAGATTGAATCCTGCCTGAAAGCGCTTATCTCCAGGAGAGTTAATGCTTTCTCCGTTTCTCCTTCCAAACTATATCTGTTATATTGTCGATTCTGCAATTGCATGAAGCCATCCGGATACACTTTGGCCAAACTGTCCCAAATGCGGTCCGCCTTCTCTATCTCTCCACTTAGATACAAGGCATACCCCCAATCGCATAATTTGTCATCGCCGATTGGAAAACCTTCATTCGCGGCAATTTCAAAGCAACGAACAGAAAGGGCAGGATCAGAGGTCGGAGCATTGAGCAAATATGATGCATTTACACTCATTCCCGGCCCTAAAAGAATACGATTTCTCGTACAGACGGGTAGCACTGCATCCAACAATTCCCCTGCTTTATCCCATTCCCGCGCATTCATATAGGCAGCAACCAGGCGAAGGGCCGTCTCTGCCCTATATAACGAATCGGCCGGAGCACTGAATGCCAGCCACGCTTTCTTCAGGTAAAGCGTATCCTCACGGATATTGAATGTACGATTATAGGTATCAGCCATCGCGCGGCATACTAGGCCTTCCAAATGCCGGTTGCCTGAAATACGCGTTTGCTGCAACGCTCTTTCAAAAGAGACGATTGCTTTATCGAATTCTCCTTGATGATAGGTTATCAGGCCCCATTGAAACCATAATCTTCCCTTCGCTTCAACATCGTTGCTGGATGGGAAATAAGACAGGGCGGGGGCAAGCATCTCCGCATCGATTGTATCCACACCAGATTCATACAGAGAAACTACTTGATGCAAAGATTGATACGCCTTCTCTTTCGGAGAATCGACGTAACATCCATCAGTCATAATGATGATTGAAGCAAACAGAAAACTATAGAAGGGCTTCATTGCTGTTTTCTCAAATTAATACCATTTAACTCCTTCCCTTCTTCCATTCCAGAATCCGATTCAAAATACTTATTCATAAAGGATTAGGAATTGTATGCCAACAATGACAAATATAATGGATTTATGATTAATCATTCGTTGCTTATTACAAAAATCAGCGTTAAAGAACAGATTGACAAATAAAGACCCTTTTTATTTCTCACAACTTAAGGCGTTTGTATTCAATGTGTTATCTGATTATCGTGCATTTTGTCTTTTGATTTTGCATACAAAAACCCTTATCACAACATGCTTTACATCTTTCCTAGGCGCTTCCTGCTGATCAGCAAGCCGGCGTCCTTGAGCATGCCGAACATCCTGTCGCGCCCCGCGTCATGGCCACGCTGATAAAGCATAACCTTCAACTTCCGGACGCCCACGCGGGGCAACTGCCGCCTGATCTCCCACACCTCATGCAGCAGCGCCTTGTCGTCCATCGCATCGACAATCGAAGATGTCCTGGACTTGATCTTTGACATTTCCAGCGCCTCCTCCAACTCGGCAATGGGGGTCTTCTACTGGTCGACCTCTTTGAACTGCTTGCCCAACTTCTTCTTGTCCATGGGACCAAAGATATCAGTTTTCCTGGACTTGTAGTCCTCGGCCATCGCCTTGATGCGTACGCGGCTGTAACCGAATCGGCGGCAGACCTGCTCCAGCGGCTCCCCGCTGAAGTAGGCTTTCAAGGCTCTGCGCTCACCCTCTCGAATCAACTTGTAAACATCCATTTTCAATCGTTTTTTGGTAAGCATTTTTAGACGACACACCCCGCCAAAGCGCGCCCCAAGATTAAAACCGTGGCGCAGGTGCGCCCCTGCGCCACGGTGCCCTAGTCTCCCCCCCTTCCCAAGTGCCAAACGCTACTTCCCGAATTTCCACGCGCGGAACCCCTCCCGAGCCTCCGCCATTTCCTCGCTGAGAATGCGGTCGTCGAGGGTAAACAAGCGATAATAGCCCTCGAGGTCGCTTCCAGCGTAGAGATGCTGGAGGAAGGGGTGGTCGGAGGCGAGGCGGAGGCATTCCCGGTGCATCGACAGGAAGCGGTAGAGGAGCGGGAGTACGGGGAAGTCGGCATGCGTGCCCTGGAGCCAAAGGGTATCAGAGCAGTAGGTGCAGACCATCGCGGCATTCTCGTACTCGACATAGGCTTCGCGGGGGTAGCCTACCCGCAGAAGGAAGCGGGCGAACTGCTCGTGGGCACGGCTCTTCGCGAGCATCCAGGCGAGTTTGTTGTCGATATCCCCCCAGGGAATGTCCAGACGGTCGATCTTTTCCCGGTACGGGACGGAGAGTTCGTTGACGACGGAGGGGATCACATGGACCTGACCATGGTCGGTCCAGGCGGCAAGTACATACTTTTTTGCCATAAAAACACACAGTATTGGAAAGAACGTTTCCGGGTCCCCGGCCCATGGGGGTACAATACTCCCTGAGCCCTGCTCAAGGGCCATCGCCCGGCTGTGTGTTTGGGAAATGTGGGCACAAAGATACGACAAATATCCGAATCCGCAAGCGGCCAATTGAATACCTCCGAACCAGGATTGAATGATTCCGAACTATTTATAATAGGCCGATTCCCCGAAAAAACCTATCTTTACCGAAAATCACACGATATGAAACTGCATGTCCTTCTCGCCGCCGTCGCCCTCCTGGGCACGACCGCCCTTTCCGCCCAGACCATCCAGAAACTGGATGATGACAAATACATTGTGTCCGTCCAGGACCTGTCCCTGACCGTGGATGCCGCCCACGGCGGCAAGATCCTCTCCTTCAAACTCGGAGAGCAGGAAATCATCGCGCAGAATCCGGCGGCCGCTCCCCAGCCGGAGCAGGCGGAAGGCCAGCCCCGGCGGCGCTGGTTCAACCCGAACTCCTACGGCAGCACCTTCTGGACCAGCCCGCAGGCCGAATGGAACTGGCCCCCGGTGCCCGAGTACGACAGCCTCCCCTACACCGCCGAGATCACCGACGGCCCTGTCAAGGTCGCCGATGTCGTCATCCCGGCCCTCGTCCTGACGGGCCAGGTATCTAAGCATGGTTACCGCGTCTGCAAATGCATCACCGTGGACCCGTCGGACCTCGCCTTCGTCATCACCTACTCCATCGTCAATGAATCCGGCGAGGCGCGCAAGGTAGCCCCCTGGGAGATCACCCGCGTCCCCAACGGCGGTTGCCTCGAGTTCGACGCCAAACCCGAAGGCGTCACCCCGGCGGACCTGATGAAGGTCACCTTCGACGACAACAAGGCCACCCTGGAGGTGGATGTCGCCAACGAGAACCGCAAGATCAACGTGGACGGCAAGGGCTGGCTCAATTTCCGCGACAACGGCCTCGTCCTCACCAAGCGTTTCCCCGACATCGCCCAGGAGGAAGCGGCTCCCGGAGAAGCCGAGATCCAGGTCTATATCGACGCCCGCAAGTCCTTCGTCGAAATCGAGGCGCAGGGCCCCTACACCGCTCTGGAACCGGGCGAGAAACTCGACTGGACCGTCCGCTGGTATCTCGCCACGGACAGATAGTCCGCATTTAACAGAAAATCATTATCTTTGCATTTCCAACCAGATTCTGCGAAGAAATGCGAAACGACAATCTTGATATTTGGTGGGCGTCCCTGACCATCGCCCAGAAGGAAAGAGTCGCCCGGAAAGGCCAGACGAAGGCCTCCCCGGACGGGAAGGTGGCTGAGGAGCAGGTGCGGTATCCCGCCTGCACCCGCTGGTGGAACACCCTGGAAGAGGCCGGAAAACAAAAGATCCACGACCATTGCGTGGACCGTCACGGTTATCTCCTCCAGGAGTGGAACGAGGCCGACCCGTACGGGGGCGACTAAATCTTTTCCAGCCGGGACGGCGGGACCACCACGTCCAGCGTTCCCGGAACGATTTCCAGATCCAGATCGACGCCGGCCTCGAAAGGGTCGCCGTCCAAGTGCGCCGGGCCGGAAAGGTCCCGGCGTATGTGTACACGGGCACTCCGGAACATCCGCACGCGGCGGCTCCTGTCGGCCTTCCCCGTCATCAGGAGGGCGGCCAGCCCCGGAATCTCCCATGTGGCGAACGGCTCCACGACCGTCACATCCAGCAGGCCGTCCCGCAGGGAAGCCTTCGGCACGATCCGTGCCTCGTTCCCCCACTGGTTCGCATTGCCCACGGTGACGATCACCGCCGGTCCGGACCAGGTTTCCGTATCGGTCTCCACCACGCATCGGCTTGACCGGTCCTGGTGCATCCAGAGGCTCCAGGCCGTGGAAATGTACGTGCCCAGCCCCCGTTTGGTGGAATGGGCGAACTCGAAGGCGACATCGGCATCCAACCCCACGCCGGCCGTGCAGAAGAAGGGCTTCCCGTCCAGCCGGGCCGTGTCGATGCGCGCGATGCACCCCGCGTTCAGCGTCCGGACGGCCTTCGCCGGATTCCGGCTGATGCCCAGGTGCAGGGCCAGGCCGTCCCCGCTTCCGCAGGGGATGATGCCCAGCGCCTTTCCGGTTCCCATCAGGCCCTGGGCCACCTCGCTCACCGTCCCGTCGCCGCCCACGGCGACGACGAAATCCGCATCACTCTCCCGCGCCCACGCCGTGGCGTCTCCCGGCTTCCCGGTCATCAGCACTTCGCAGGAATACTCCGGGGCCAGATAACGGTCAATGGCGGCAAGGACGCCTTTCTTGTCCTTGCCGCCAGAGACGGGATTTACGATGAATGTGATTCGCTTCACTAGAACCGCCAGCCCAGGGTCAGGAGGGCGTTGAAGAGAGCGGACTGGGCGCCGATCTCAGGCGTCGTGAAGTTATTATCGATATAGGAGGTTCCACCGCCGGTATAGTACCAGTAAGGCGTGAAGTACTCGTTCGGAAGATACTGGAAGCGCACGGCGGCATCCATGAAGAAGGAGCCCGGGGAACTGTAGCCGACACCGAAGGTGACTGCGGTGCGGAGTTGGTCCCTGCGTTCGGCCGTGGTCAGGGAAATCACCTGGTCCTGGCCGCTGAGCGTGTTGTGCTGCGCACCGGAGGTGAGGTTGTACCCCACGCGGAGGGCCATCGAAGGCATCGGCTTGATCTCGGCACCCAGACGGAGTGCATGGACCGGGCCCAGGAAATCCTGGATGTCCAGGTTCGCACCGGAGAAGTCGTAATCATAATCGCTGTCGTAGGCCGCGGAGAGGCGCATTCTACTGTAATCCGTATATTCATAGTCGGCGCTCAGGAGGCCGAGTTGGCCGATCGTGTAGGCGATACCGGCATTGACCCGGAACGGAGAAGTGACGTTGTAGAACCACTCATCCTGGGGGGAACTGGCCGTCATCGGCTCATTCTGGGCGACGGAGTGTCCTTCCATCTGGTAGGTCTCGCGGATCTGGATGACCGTGGGCGTCTGGATGGCCGCGCCGATGCGCAGGCCGTCGATGGGACGGGCGATGAAGCCAACCTTCGCATAGAGGCCGGTTCCGTCGTCATAGTAGGCGGAACGCATCCGCAGGGACTGGAAACCGTTGCCGTAGTCGATGCCGGAGAGGGCCTCTTCGGCGCGGGTCTCGTCCTGACGGTAGGTCAGGGTGGTGATGCCGATGTTAGCGCCCACGTAAAACCTGTCGTTGAAGTCCATGGCGAAATTCATCAGCAGGTCGTACTTGTTGCCCTTGCGGTCCAGGCCGTAGTACTGGCCGATGCGGTCGGTGAGGAAGACGTCGGGGTTGGGGCCAGCCGACATAGACTCGGTCAGGCCTACATAACTCCCGTTCAGTTCTCCGAAGATACCGGACTGGTAGCCGACCATGGCCTCCCAGGTAGGGGCGCCGGTCGCATAGAATTTGCCGGCCAGTTCTTCGGGGGTAAAGCCGATGGCCTGGGTAGCGAGCGAACCGGCCAGGGTATTGTCGTCGTTGGTGCCGGTGGCGCGCAGATGGTTCGTGTAGTCACGGGTGACGTTGCCCACGATACCGAAGGATACGCGCTTCAAGCCGCTCTTGTTGCGGGTGTCGTATACCATGATCGCACCGAAGTTGGGAAGGGTCATGCGGCCCTTGCGATACTTGTAGGTGTCCTCGAAGCCCAGCGGTTTGCCGGCGTTGTCCAGCAGGGAGCCCTGCGCGGTCACGGTGGAGACGCTCAGGCCCGGGGTGATCGTGAACTGGGAGTAACCCGCCACGGCGGAACCTGCCGGGTTGAAGGTCAGGGAGCCGAGGTCACCGCCCACGGCGGTCATCGCGTTGCCCATGCCTACGGAACGGGCCGTGCCCAGATAATCGTTCTCCGAGAGTTGGAGGGCGTCCGCCCAGCCCTGCGCTCCGGCCTGGAGCGCAACGGTAAGGAGGAAGACAAAAGCCAATATCTTTTTCATGACGATTTTCGATTGAGGGTTAAACATCCGTTTTCAGATTAACGGCGTCCACCGCCACCGCCTCCGCGGGAGGAGGAGCCACCGGAATAACCACCGCCGGAACTGCCGCTGGAGCGGGAGGATCCGCCGGAATAGCCACCGCCGGAGTAACCGCCACCGGAACTGGAGCGGGAGGAAGAACTCCCGGAATAACTGCCGCCGGAACTGCGGTAAGAGCCGCTGGAGGAAGAGGAGGAACGGCTGGAGCCGCTGCTATAACCGCCCATGGAACGGGAAGAGGAGGAGGAACGGGCAGCAGACCCGCTGGAAGAACCGGAGGAAGTGGAAGGACGGCGGTAGTTCGCGGAACTGCTGTTCCGGGAAACCGTTCCGCCACTGCTGCGGGAAACGGAGCCACTGGTGGCGCCGCTGCTGCGGGACACGGAGGAACCGCTGCTGCGGGAGACGGAGCCGGTGCCGCTGTTGCGGGAGACCGTGGAACCGCTGCTGCGGGCGGTCGTACCGGTGCCGGAGGTACCGCGGGTGGCGGCGGATCCGTTGCGGGTCACGGTCGTGCCGGTCGAACGCACGGCGGAGGTGCCTGCACGGGTGGCGCCGGGCGCTGCGGAGCGGGAGACGCTCGTCAGGCCGGTGGAAGACCGGCGCGTGGCACGGCTGCCGCCGGTTGTGGCGGTGCTGCCGCCGGCGCGGGTGAGGCCGCTGCTGCGGGTGAGACCGCTGCCGCGGGAAGCGCCGCCCCGCGAGACAAGGCTGCGGGTGCTGCGGGAACCGTCGCGGTGGCCCACCTGGAAGGCGTGGCTGTTCCGCTGGATCCAGCGGCCGCTCCATCCGCCTACGCCGTAATAGCCGCCGTAGTAGTGGCCATAGTAGCCGTGGTAGCCATACCAGCCCGGATAGTAGCCGTAGCCATAGTATCCATAGTAGGACGGGCCCCAGTACCAGGGATCATAGTACCAAGGATCGTAGTACCAGGAAGAGTAGTACCACGGGTCATGCCAGGCCCAGGGGCTGTAGTAGCCGTAGTGGCGCCAGGGACGATAGTACCAGGGATCCCAGTACCAGGGATCCCAGTAGGACCAGGACGAATAGTACCAGGGGCTGTGGAAACCATAGCCGTACAGGTACCAGGGACGGTACGACCAGGAGTAGTCCCAGCCGTAGTTGTCAAAGACGGCGATGTCCGTTCCGTCCGTGTTGAAACGCAGTTTCGCGACCTTGCCCTCGGGAACGACGACCGTGTCGCCGGACGCGCTGAGGACATATACTTCCGATTCGATGGACTCCTTCACCAGGGCGTCCATTTCTTCTTGGGAAACGGCGGCTACGGGAGCCTCCGCACGGGGATCCGCATAGATGCCGTCTTCGAACTGCTGCGTGCCCGC
The DNA here is from genome assembly GCA_017530725.1 of Bacteroidales bacterium. Taxonomy (GTDB): domain Bacteria; phylum Bacteroidota; class Bacteroidia; order Bacteroidales; family UBA932; genus Cryptobacteroides. Next base: position 7,621 of record JAFXMA010000065.1, on the reverse strand, counting down.
AGCGTACCGGGCGGACGTGCCGCAGGACACCGCGGCGAGCAAGCCCAGCAGGTAGGGAGCCAGATGCTTTTTCATGTCAGAACCTCCTTTTTATCCAATAAAAATAAGTATCTTTGTGCCGGATTTAAGCCCGGATTGCGAGTAGCAACACAATTAATGTGCCAATTTCGCATTCACACGGGCAATGTTACTGACAATTTTTCAAAAAAACAATCGAATTATGGCAAAAGAGGTAACGAAACGGTCGGAGAACTACTCCCAGTGGTACAACGACCTCGTGGTGAAGGCCGACCTGGCCGAGCAGTCCGCCGTCCGCGGCTGCATGGTCATCAAGCCCTATGGATACGCCATCTGGGAGAAGATGCAGCATATTCTGGACGGCATGTTCAAGGAGACCGGCCACAAGAACGCCTACTTCCCCCTGTTCATTCCCAAGTCCTTCTTCAGCCGCGAGGCCGAGCACGTGGCCGGTTTCGCGAAGGAATGCGCCGTGGTGACGCACCACCGGCTGATGAACGACCCCGGCGGCAAGGGTGTCGTCGTGGACCCGGAGGCGAAACTCGAGGAAGAACTCATCGTCCGCCCTACTTCCGAAACCATCATCTGGAATACGTATAAGAACTGGATCCATTCCTGGCGCGACCTGCCCATCCTGTGCAACCAGTGGTGCAACGTCGTACGCTGGGAGATGCGTACCCGCCTGTTCCTCCGCACCGCTGAATTCCTGTGGCAGGAGGGGCACACCGCCCACGCCACCGCCGCCGAGGCCGAAGCCGAGAAGCAGCGCATGGTGGACGTGTACGCCCGCTTCGCCCGCGAAGTGATGGCCCTGCCCGTGGTGGTGGGCCACAAGAGCCCGGGCGAGCGCTTCGCCGGCGCCATCGACACGATGACCATCGAGGCGATGATGCAGGACGGCAAGGCGCTGCAGGCCGGCACCTCGCACTTCCTGGGCCAGAACTTCGCGAAGTCCTTCGACGTCCAGTTCACGAACAAGGAAGGCCAGCAGGAATATGTCTGGGCCACTTCCTGGGGTGTATCGACCCGGCTGATGGGCGCCCTGATCATGGCCCACGGCGACGACAACGGTCTCGTCCTCCCGCCGGCCCTCGCCCCGATCCAGGTGGTGATGGTTCCCATCTACAAGAGCGACGAGGAGCGCAATCTCGTGCTGGACAAGATGTACGAGGTGAAGAAGGCCCTCGAGGCCAAGGGCCACAGCGTCGAGGTCGATGACCGCGACAACCTGCGCCCGGGCTTCAAGTTCGCCGAATGGGAACTCAAGGGCGTTCCCGTGCGTCTGGCCATGGGTCCCCGCGACCTGCAGAACGGCACCGTGGAAGTCGCCCGCCGCGACACCCTCGCGAAGATCACCGAGCCCCTGGAGGGTCTCGACGAGCGCATCATCGGCCTGCTGGACGACATCCAGAAGAGCATCTACCAGCGTGCCTACGACTTCCGCGCCGAGAACGTCCGCAAGGTGGACACCTGGGACGAGTTCAAGGAAGAGATCGAGAAGGGCGGTTTCCTGCTCTGCCACTGGGATGGCACCGCGGAGACCGAGGCCCGGATCCAGGAAGAAACCAAGGCTACCATCCGCTGCATCCCCGTGGACAGTTTCGTCCTCGAGGAGGAAGGCAAATGCGTGTATAGCGGCAAGCCTTCGCACCAGCGCGTTATCTTTGCAAGATCTTACTAATCAATAGTTCAGCGATTATGAAGAAGGTTCTTACACTCGTTGCGGCCCTGGTCGCCGCCACTGTTTCCCTTTCTGCCCAGGATACGCAGAAGGCCGCCGCCGAAGCCGCCGCCGCCCTGACCGCGGCGACCGACGCGCCCGCCCCCGCTCCGAAGCCGGTCTATTGGACCCGGAGCATCCTGAACCAGATCAACTTCGGCCAGACGTCCCTGTGGAACTGGGCCGCCGGCGGCTACAACAACTACACGCTCGCCGCCGCCATCGACGCGAACGCGAACTACAAGAAGGACAAGATGATCTGGACCAACCGGCTCCAGTTGGACTACGGTTTCCTGTATTCCGCCGACAAGCCCATCCTCCAGAAGACCAAGGACCGCATCTACTTCGAATCCAAGTGGGGATACGACACGCCGGTCCGCCACCTGTACTATTCCGCGAACTTCGACTTCAAGACCCAGTTCAACGACAACTGGAAGTACGGCACACCGAAGAATGAGGCCGGCTCCGATCCGACCATCGACCAATGGCTGGCCGCCCGTACCCTCATGTCGGATTTCCTTTCCCCTGCCTACATCAACTTCGGTCTCGGTGTCCTGTGGACGCCCAAGCCCTGGTTCTCCCTCAACTTCTCCCCGCTCGCCGTTGACTTCGTCGTCGTCCAGAATACGAAACTGCGCAACACATACGGCATGGAACTCCGCGAGACGGGACTGGACCCGAAGGAGGGCAGCAACTACAAGCCTTTCCGGTTCGGTCTCGGTGCCCAGTTGAAGGCGGACGCCAAGTGGGTCGTCAACGACAACTTCTCCTACACCACCCAGTTGGTCCTCTTCTCCAACTACCTGCACAAGCCCCTGAACCTCCGTGTGAACTGGGACAACAAGGTGTTCTGGAAACTGGCCAAGTACTTCGCGCTCACCCTCTCCACGAACCTCATCTACGATGAGAACGTGAAGGTGAAGGCCCTTTCCGACGGGACCAAGGTGCCTGCCGTGCAGTTCAAGGAATTCCTGGAGTTCGGCTTCACCTACACGATCGCCAGCAAGAATTAACTTTACAGGAACCATGGTACTGGTCGCCGTCAGCGGTGGCCGGGACTCGATGGTCCTGGCGGAAAAGGTTCGCCGTAGCGACGGACCTTTTGCCGTTGCACACTGCAACTTCCGCCTCCGCGGGGCCGACAGCGACGCCGACGAGGCGCTCGTGCGGGACTGGGCCGCCCATCATGGGGTGACCTGCCACATCCGGGCGTTCGATACGGAGGCATTCGCCGCCGCCGAGGGAATCAGCATCGAGATGGCCGCCCGGCGGCTTCGCTACCGCTGGTTCGGGCAATTGTGCCGCGAGCATGGCTATGAGGCCGTCCTCGTGGCCCACCACGCCGGCGACAATGCGGAGACGTTCTTCCTGAACCTGCTCCGCGGGAGCGGTGTGAAAGGCCTCTGCGGGATGCAGGAGGAAGGATTCCTCCCGGATCCCGACTATGCCGACATCCCGCTCCGCCGTCCCCTCCTCCACACCACCCGGGCGGAAATCGACGCCCTCGTCGCGGAGTGGGGCCTCCCCTATCGGGAAGACAAGACCAATGCGGAGAACACGGCCAAGCGGAACAAACTCCGGAACCAGGTATTCCCGCTCCTGCGGGAGATCAATCCGTCCTTCGAGGAAACCCTCCTGGCCGACATGGACCGTCTCCACCTGGTGGAACGGATTGCCGACGGTTTCTTCCGGGAGCATGTCGGCCTGGTCTGGGACGGCCGGCGGGTGGACACGACGCTTTTGCAGACGATTCCGGGCTGGGAGTACATTCTGTACCGGATCCTGGAAGGCGAAGGGATGGCGCCGGCGCTGATCGCCCAGGCGACGGACATCGTCCGGAGCGGACTGAGCGGGCGGCGGGCAGGCGGCTTCGTGAGCGCCAGCGGAAGGCTGGTGCGGGAAGAAGCCGCGGAAGCGCCCGAGATCCTGGTTTCCGAAGAAACCTGGGAGCCGGGGCGTACGCCCGTGATGCCGGAAGGCGTCCTTGCCGTGGACGCGGACAAGGTCCATGGGGATCTGGTCGCGGACCGCTGGGTCGCCGGCGACTGGATCCGACCGCTCGGGATGCGGGGCCGGAAGAAACTCCAGGACTGGTTCAAGGACCGGCATTTCTCCCTCGTGGACAAGCAGCGGGCGGTCGTCGTCCGTGACAGCGGCCTCTCCGACGCGCACCACGTGGTGGCCGTCGCTGGTCATACCATCGACGAGGCTTACAAGATTACGGCAGACACGCGGCGGATCTTCAAGATCATGCGCCATGGATAGGAAAGCGATGCTTTCCCTGGGCCTCGTCCTGGCCGGGACCGGCCTCTGGGCCCAGGACCGCCCCAACATCGTCCTTTTCCTGGTGGACGACATGGGGCTGATGGACACGTCCGTCCCTTTCCTGACCGACAGCCACGGCGTCCCGGTCCGCTATCCGCTGAATGACTGGTACCGGACGCCGAACATGGAACGGCTGGCCAGCCAGGGCGTCCGCTTTTCGCAGTTCTATGCGCAAGGGGTGAGTTCCCCTTCCCGCGCCTCCCTGATGACGGGTCAGGATGCAGCCCGGCACCGCGTCACGAACTGGATCCGCAGCGAGGAGAACAACCGGGATGAATTTGGCCCTTACGACTGGAACTGGGAGGGGCTCCGGGGGTCGGAGACGCTGCTCCCCCGCCTCCTGCTGGAAGCCGGCTACCGGACCATCCACGTCGGCAAAGGGCATTTCGCGCCCTTCGGGCATCCGGGAGAGAACCCGCTGAACCTGGGATTCGAGGTCAATGTGGCCGGCTCGTCCATCGGCGAACCGGGCAGTTATCTGGGCGAGAATGGCTACGGTCTCATCCGAGGCACGCATTCCCGGGCCGTTCCGGGACTGGACAAATATCACGGGAGTGACACCTTCCTCACGGAGGCATTGACCCGGGAAGCGATGGCGCAGATCGACACGGCCGTCGCCGAAGGGAAGCCTTTCTTCCTGTACATGTCCCATTACGCCGTGCACAATCCCTTTGAGATTGACAAGCGCTTCATCGCTCATTATCAAGACACTGCCTACAGCCGGGAAGCACGCGGGTACGCCACCCTCATCGAGGGCATGGACAAGTCGCTGGGCGATCTGATGGACCATCTCGAAGCGGTGGGTGTGGCGGAGAACACCCTCGTCGTCTTCCTCGGGGACAACGGTTCGGACGCGCCCCTGGGCGAAGCGCAGGACATCGGCTCATCGGCCCCCCTCCGAGGCAAGAAAGGCTCCGAATTCGAAGGCGGCACACGCGTCCCTTGCATCATCGCCTGGGCCCGGCCGGATTACGGGAACGCCTGGCAGCGGAAATACCCGGTCCTGCAGGGCGTCATCACGCGGAAGGTCGGAACCATCATGGACATCTTCCCTACATTGACACTTATCTCCGGTGCCCAAGTCCCCCTTCCCCCGGCACACACCGAGGACGGCTACCTCCTCTGGGGCATCCTGAGCGGCTCGGACGACCCGTGGCACGAGGACACCTTCCTCAACCACTTCCCCCACGAGCACCGCGGCAGTTACTTCACCACCTGGCGTCACGGTGACTGGAAACTCATCTACCATTACCATCCCGAGGACCCCGCCCATCCCCAGTGCTCCCTCTTCAACCTGAAGAAAGATCCTTCCGAAAGCCGGAACCTCATCCGCAAACGCCCCCGCATCGCCCGCCGCCTCCTCCGCGAAATGATCGACCGCCTCCAGCGCGACAACGCCACCTACCCCGTGGACCTCAACGGCCACCCCCTCCTCCCCCGCGAGGACGCCGTGCGGTAAGCGTGGAGCATGAGCGCGTTATTTGCAGAATAATCCTTATATTTGTAAGTTGTAATCAGAAAAGCATTTGCCATGGCAAAGAAAGATACGAAGAATAGCGAAGGCACGGAGAAGAAGGGGATCCTGGGGAACTGGATCGTCCGGAATCTGCTGCTGGCGGCGCTGCTGGTCGCGGGACTGCTGCTGTTGGCGCAGGTGGGGCTGAGCCTGGTGACGCGGCATAACCGGACGGTGACGGTGCCGGACTTTACGAATATGACGGTCGCGGAGGCGCGCCACGTGGCGCGTGACGGGCATGTGGGAGTGAAGGTGACGGATTCCGTGTTCGTGCGCAGGCTGGGGGCGGGCGTGGTGTACCGGCAGCAGCCGAAGGCCGGGTCCACGGTGAAGAAGGGACGCAGTATCTTCCTGACCATCAATTCCATCGTGCCGCGCAAGGTGGTGATGCCCAACCTCATCGGCTATTCGCTGAACGAGGCACGGGCGGAACTGAACAACCGCGGGCTGTCGCTCGGGAAACTGAACTATACGCAGGATATCGCCACCAACCAAGTGCTCCGGCAGACGGTCCGGGGCCGGAACGTGCGGGCCGGGGACCTCGTGGTGAGCGGGTCCGACGTGGACCTCACCCTGGGACTTTCCACCGAAGAGGGGCCGACGAAGGTGCCGCGCGTGATCGGGCAGAAATATATCAGCGCCGTGGACGCCCTGCATGACCACTACCTGAATGTGGGCCGCGTGCGCTTCGACAGCGGCATCCGTACCTATGCCGACTCCATCAATGCCGTCGTGTACCAGCAGGACGGCCTGGACCAGACCCGGGCGTACGGATCGGCCATCAACCTGTATCTCACCCTCGATTCCGCAAAGGTTCCCGCCGAATAATGTCCCTCCTTGACGAAGAGACCCTTCTCCCGCAGGAGGACGAGCAGGAAATGTTCGAGCATTTCCGCCTGGTGGCCGACAAGGGCCAGGCGCCGCTCCGCGTGGACAAGTTCATCACCTCGCACCAGGAAGACACTTCCCGCAACCGCGTCCAGCAGGCCATCAAACTGGGCTACGTGCTCGTGAACGACAAGCCCGCGAAGGCCAATACCATCATCCGCCCCTGCGACGTCATCAAGTTCGTGATGCCGTACCAGCGGCGCGGCGTGGAAATCCTCCCGGAGAACATTCCCCTGGACATCGCCTACGAGGACGAGGATGTCCTCGTCATCAACAAGCCCGCCGGCATGGTGGTCCACCCGGGGCACGGGAACTATACCGGCACGCTCGTGAACGCCCTCGCCTACTACCTGGGGATCTCCCAGGGCCCCGACGGGGAGGATGAGCGCCTGGGCGTGCTCGTGCACCGTATCGACAAGGACACCAGCGGTCTGCTGGTGGTCGCCAAGAACCCCCAGTCGCAGGCGCACCTCGCCGACCAGTTCTTCGTCCATTCCATCGACCGGGTCTATACCGCCGTCGTCTGGGGCAACATCGCCGAGGACGAAGGAACCATCGAAGGCACCATCGGCCGGGACCCGAACGACCGGCTGCGCTTCCGCGTGTTCGACGATCCGGAGAAAGGGAAATGGGCCGTCACCCATTGGAAAGTGCTGGAGCGCTACGGCTTCATCACCGTGGTGGAATGCCGTCTGGAGACCGGACGTACGCACCAGATCCGCGTCCACATGTCCTCCATCGGCCATCCCCTCTTCAATGACGAGCGCTACGGCGGTTCCGAGATCCGCCAGGGCACCATCTACACCAAATACCGCCAGTTCATCCAGAACTGCTTCGCCATCTGCCCGCGGCAGGCCCTTCATGCCCGCACGCTGGGCTTCACCCATCCCCGTACCGGCGAGCGCATCTTCCTCGAGGCTCCCCTGCCCGAGGACATGACGGCGCTTATCGAAAAATGGCGGTCGTATGTGACCGCCATGAAGTAGATTCCTTCGCTTCGCTCGGAATGACAGATGAGATTCCGGGGCAAGCCCGGAATGACGGTGGTTCAACACACTCACCAACCGCCATAGGGGCTGCTAGAAGCCGCCGCGGAAACCGCCGCCCATGCCACCGCCCATAGGGGGCATGCCGCCGCCGAAGCCGCCACGGCC
>JAFXMA010000064.1 GCA_017530725.1 Bacteroidales bacterium | reverse complement strand
GTGATGATCTTCGGCCAGAGCGCCGGCGGCGGCGCCGTCCGCACCCTGGTCGAGTCCCCGCTCGCCCGCGGCCTGTTCAACAAGGCGGTCATCATGAGCGCCGGCGGCATGGGCGGCATGGGTGGCGGCCGCGCCGCCCGTCCTGCAGCGGCTCCCGCGAACGCCCGTCCGGCGGCGGCCCCGGCCTTTGCCGCGCCTACCCTGGAAAGCATCCAGAACGCCAACAAGGCCATCCTCGACTGGGCCGGCCTGACCGATCTCCAGAAGATGCGCGCGGCCAGCACCGAAACCATCTTCGCCCTCAGCACCATCTACGCCGGCGCCAACAACATCGCTTCTGCCGGTGGCTTCGGCCGTGGCCCGGCACTCACCGGCGCTCCGATCGTGGACGGCTACGTCTCCCTGAAGTCCTTCGACGAAGCGGCCATGGACGGCTCCCTGGCGGATGTCCCGTACATGATGGGCTTCACCAAGGATGACATGGGCAACATGACCGAGGGCATCGCGAACTTCGCGCTGAACCGCCAGGAGAAGGGCAACAAGTGCTACGCCTACCAGTTCGCCCGTCCGCTCCCGGACGATGGCAGCCAGAAGGTGTATGTCCTCACTGGCGCCTTCCACTCCTCCGACCTCTGGTACGTGTTCAAGTCCCTGAAGCATTGCTGGCGTCCCTGGACCAAGGGCGACTGGGATCTCGCCGAGAAGGAAGTGACCTACTGGGCCAACTTCTGCAAGTACGGCGACCCGAACGGCAAGGACGGCGGCGAGTGGACTCCTTACACCAAGGAGAACCCGAAGTTCATGATCTTCAAGTTGGACGAGGCCGACAACGAAGCCTCCGCGATGGGAGACCCGGTGCTCGGCGAGCGCTTCAACTGGCCTCCGCAGCCGCCGAAGGAGAATTAGGCCGGCTTACTTCACCGCCGGTTTCGCGGACATGAATGCACGGCCTACGCGGCCGTCGATACAGATACTGAGGGGCTCGTCCAGATGGATGAGCCTCCAGTATTTTGTCTCGTACTCGGCGGGGAGGGCGTCCAGGACGGAGCAGTCGAACTCGTCCTCGCGGCGGGCGTAGGGATCCACATGGACGAATCCCACGTTGAAGGACGTGAGGTTCTGGAAGAAGTGCGTGCCCTGGCTCGGGTCGATGCGGAAGTCGGGCAGGACGCATTCCACGAGGGCTTTCACCTCCGAGATGTCCCCCCATTTGACCGGGATGCCCAGGGACGGGATGCTGGTTCCCCAGCGGCCGTAGCCGATGAGCACGAATCCGCGTTTCTCCTCCCGCATCCGGGCGTTGATGGCGGCGATTTCATGGGCCATCGCCTCGGTCTCCATCTTGTCGAATCGGTCCTTCGGGATATAGACGATGTCCTTCACGTCGGGCACCAAGCCGGTTCCGAGGGCGCTGCCGGAGCGGATGAAGGCACCGGAGTCATCGACATTGTTCCAGTCCACCTCGGCGTCCAGGCTGTCGGACGAGATGGGCCGGATCTGCAGGACATGGAAGGTAGAGGACATGCCTTCGGGCTTGTCCAGGTTCGCGGCGAACTCCATCTCCACGCAGCATTTCATCTCCCGCTGGCCGATGGCGAGCAGTTCCTTCAGGATTTCCGCGAGCGGGAAGGTGTTGTAGCGGAGGATGTGGGCGAAGGTGACGAACTTGGGACCGCGCGGGAAGGGGGAGTCCACCATCCGCTGGTTCTCGAAATCGAAGGTGGAGACGACCTTCTGGAGGTTCCGGAAATCCTTGCAGTCACCGATTCGGAGGCGTTCCAGGTTCACGGCGTCATCAACGGATGTCTTGAACTTCTCAGGCTTGAGGTTGAGGCCGTACATGTACTGCTGCGTCTCGCGCATGGTCAGTTCCGGGGTGGAGGTCTGGACCACGTGGCCGGGGTAGGCGGGGGAGAAGCGGAGCGTCTGCTCGCCGTCTACGACCGCCTTTCCGAGACCGAAGGCGAGCCGCACGATGCCTTCCTCGGCCTTCTCGTGGCCGACGGGATAGAAGTTCAGCGAACGGGCCACGCCGGAGAGGGTGGGGAACCACAGGCCGTGGTCCTCGCTGCCGCAGATCTCCTGCAGGACGATGGCCATCTTCTCCTCGGAGATCATGTTCCCCGTCGCGGTGATGTAACTGCGGGCGGAGGCGTAATAGACCGAAGCATAAACGCTCTTGATGGCCTTGGAAATGAGCCGCAACTGCTGGTCCTCGTTCTCCGTGGCCGGGACCATGATGGTGGAATAGACGCCGGCAAAGGGCTGATAGTAGGAGTCTTCCAGTTTGGAAGACGAGCGGACCGCCAGTGGCTTCCGGACGTGCCGGATGAAGATGCGGAGGGCCTCCCGGAGGTCCTGGGGCAGGGTGGAGGCGATGAATTCCGAGAGGATTTCCTCGTCGGAGAGGTCCGCGTTGATGACGTACTGGAGACCGTTCTCGAGGATGAACCTGTCGAAGAACTCGGTCGTGATGACCAGCGTGCGGGGTACCAGCACGCGCACGCCCTCCCACTTGTCGTAGAGGTCGTAGCGGTGGAGGATCTGGTTCAGGAAGGCGAGGCCGCGGGCCTTTCCGCCCAGCGAACCGTCACCCAGGCGCGCGAACCGGATCGCGTCGTTGTAGCGTTCGGGTTCGAAGCGGGCTACCACGCCCAGTCCCTGCGCCATCCGGTAGTGGCGGATGGAGCGGATAGTCGCCTTCCGGCGCTCGTCCTGGTTGTCGAAACTGCTTTTCTTGATGCGGTTGCCGATCTCGAACAGGCCGCGGGCGAGGAGCCAGCGGGAAATGTAGTTCTTGGAGGCCAGGCGGGCCAGTTCCTCGTCCGAAAGGGTGGCGATGATGCGCTCGGCACCGTAGAGGTCGCTGGCGCGGGCGATTTCCTCGCCGGTGGCGGGATCGGTGACCACGAAGTCGCCGAAGCCGAATTCCCGGCCGATGAACTCCGCCAGGTCGTGGGTGAGCGTCTTGGACCGTTTCACGAGGAAGCCGGCTTTCAGGGAATCGGCCACCGAACGCATGCTTTCCTGCGAGGACTGCATCAGGATGGGCATTTTCGGGTCGTCCTTGCGGATCATCCGGCACAGGTCCACGCCGGCGTCCAGTTTTTCCTGGGAAGGCTTGTCGCCGCGGTGCAGGACGAAGCCGATGTCGGAGATGACGCCCAGCATGTTGCTCTTGTATTTCTCGTACAGGGCCACGGCGTCATCATAGTTCGTGGCCATCAGGATCTTCGGCCTGGAACGCTTCCGGAGGCTCTGCTGGCTCTCGTTGAGGGCGTCCCGGATGGATTCGCTGTTCTGCAGGAGGATGAGGCGGTACAGTTCGGGGAGGTAGGTGGAGTAATAGCGGACCGAATCCTCCACCAGGAGGATGCACTGGACCCCGTTCTCGAGGATGTCCACCGGCGCGTTCCGGCTGTCTTCCAGGAGTTTGATGATGGCGATGATGAGGTCCGTGGAGTTGTTCCAGCAGAAGATGCCGTCGAAATGGCTCAGGTCGTGGTCCTCCATTTTCCGGTAGATCTCCTTCGCGAAGGCGGTCAGCAGGACGACCGAGGCTTCCGGGTCGATTTCCTTGACCCGCTGGGAGAAGTCGAACACATCGACCTCGCCGACATTGTACATCGTGATGACAAGGTCGTACTGCGCCCCTTTCTCCATCATCTCCAGCGCTTCC
>JAFXMA010000063.1 GCA_017530725.1 Bacteroidales bacterium | reverse complement strand
GCTGCCTATTTCGTTGAGATGTAGAGATTCGAACTCTAACTGAGGGAACCAAAATCCCTAGTGCTACCATTACACCACATCTCAATTCCGGGGTGCAAAGATAGTATAATTTTCCCAATGTGACAAGCGGAGGCCAAAAGTCGCTTGCGATTACAGGACGGCCCGCAGCACACGGGTGAGTTGGTCGGAGCAGGATGTGCCGCGCTCCTTGCAGTTGATGCCGGTGAGGCGGTCCAGGGCGAAGGAAACGCTCTGGCCTTCCAGCAGGGCGCCGAGCGCCTGGAGGTTGCCGTGGCAGCCGGCGGTGTAGCGGAGGTTGCGGATGGTCCCGTCCACGAGGTCGAAGTCGATCTGGCGGGAGCAGACAAGGGCCGAGGGGACGGCCGTGATGTGGCGGACACCGTCCACGGTGGTGTCGCTCAGGATGTGGATGTCTTCAGGCATGTCAGAAAAGGGTAGGATGGTTCTCGTCCAACTCCGAGAGTACTTTGGACATGATGGCTTCGCGGAAAAGGGCCGCCTTCGCATGGACCTTGAAACGGGCGCAGTACTCGTCCACCGCCGCCATTTCTTTGTCATTAAAGTATAGGACATAGCGGTTCTTGCGCAGAAGCGCGGCTTTCTGTTTCTCGAGGTAGGCGGGATCGACACCCGGGATCTTGCGTTTTCTGGCCATCGGTTGCAAAGATAGCAAAAAACCTTGCAAATCAGCGTTTGGAGCGGAAGAAATCCTGCATCAGGGCGGTGCACTCGTCACCCAGGACGCCGGCCGTGACTTCCGTGCGCGGGTGGAGGAGGGAAGGGGAGAAGAGGGAGAAACCGCGGCGCGGGTCGATGGCTCCGTACACGATCCGGCCGACCTGGGCCCAGTTCAGGGCGCCGGCGCACATCGGGCAGGGCTCGACCGTCACATACAATGTACAGTCGTTCAGATATTTGCCGCCGATGGCCTCGGTGGCGGCCGTGATGGCCACCATTTCCGCATGGGCGGTGGTGTCGTGCAGCCGCTCGGTCATGTTGTGCCCGCGGCCGATGATCCGGCCCCGGGAAACGACCACTGCACCGATGGGGATCTCGCCGGCGGAAAGGGCTGCCCCCGCCTCCCGCAGGGCTTCCCGCATGAATCTTTCGTCCTGGTTTTCCACGGGGCAAAGATAGCGAAAAATACCGTCTTTTTGTAAAATAGTATCAGAATTGTACATTATTATATTTGTTGTTGTACGCAGGGTTCGCTATCTTTGTACCGATATAAAACGACCTTTTTGAACCCTGCAGGGATATATGAGATTCAGACTCCCCATCCTGGCCCTCGCCCTCTTCGCATTTGCCTGCGGAGAGCCTGCGGAGGTGACTCCGGAGGAAATCCCGGGACCGGCGCTCGTCTCCGCCTCTCCGGCTGACGGGACCGGCGGGATTGTCGAATCTTCCCTCCCGGTTACTTTTACCTTCGACCAGAACATCATCTGCTCCCAGGAAGGGCAGCAGGGTGTCACGGTGGACGGCGGGGCCTACGTTTCCAAGGTCAGCCTTTCCGGACCGGACCTGACGGTCGTCGTCAGCGGCCTGAGCCGCGGCAAGCACTATGTGGTCACCCTGCCTGCCGGGACGGTCCTTGGGTTTCAGAAGAACCAGAAAGGCTCGGAGGCCGTCACGTACCGTTTCTCGACGAAGGACCCGGATCCCGCACCGGAACCCGGTGCCTGGGAATCCGCCACCGATGCCGTCAGGAACATGGGCGCTGGCTGGAACCTGGGTAATACGCTGGATGCGAACAGCGGAGACCTGACCAATATGTGGATCGAGTCCAAAGCCCATCCCACGACCGCCGACTACGAGACCGCCTGGGGGCAGCCCGTCACCACACGGGAACTTATCCACATGTTCAAGGAAGCCGGATTCAACGCCATCCGCGTCCCCGTCACCTGGTATCCGCATATCGGGACCCTGGAGGTGGAGGGCGGCCGCTGGAACAGGGCCAAGTGGCTCGAATCCACGGACTACCGGGTGGATCCCGTCTGGATGGACCGGGTCCGGGAAGTCGTCGATTATGTCATCGACGAAGGCATGTACTGCATCCTCAATGTCCACCATGACACGGGGGACCATGGCGATGAGAAGAACGGCACCGCCTGGCTGGTCGCGGACCGGTTCGATGCGTCGAAAGAGCGCTACGCCGCCCTCTGGCAGCAGATTGCCGAGACGTTCAGGGACTACGGAGAGCGCCTGCTTTTCGAGTCCTATAATGAAATGCTGGACTCCTACGATTCCTGGTGCTTCGCTTCCTTCGAATCTCCGGACCGGTATGATGCAACGGTGGCGGCCGCGGCTTACGAGGGCATCAACAACTATGCTGACCTTTTTGCCAGGACCGTGCGCGCCACGGGCGGCAACAACGCGGTGCGGAACCTCGTCGTAAATACCTACGGCGCCTGCAGCGGAGCCGGTACCTGGAATACGCATCTGCAGGAGCCGCTCTCCCGGTTCGACCTTCCGGAAGCCCCCGGGCACATCGCCGTGCAGGTCCACAGTTACTGGGAAGCCGACAAGTTCGACCGGCAGAAGGCGGATATCGACCGTCAGTTCAAGGACCTGGACCAGTTCCTGGCCCGGCGGCTGGGCGTGCCGGTGATCATCGGCGAGTGGGGCGGCGGGTTCAATGAGGACACCGCGGACATGATCCGCTTTGCCGGCTATTTCTCGCAGAAGGCGAAGGATGCCGGCATGGCGGCCCTGTATTGGATGTGCCTGTCGGACGGGAAGGACCGTGCCGTCCCGACCTGGACGACGCCCGGTGTGAAAGACGCCATTTTGAAACCTTATCTATAGTGCTGCCATGAAGTACCTGCCCCTCATTCTCGCAACCCTCGCCGCCGTTTCCTGCGGCAGTCCCCAGCCGGTGGAAACCCCGGCCCAGCGGTTGCATGCGGTGCTTTCGCAAGGCGTGAAGGACGGAAAGATCCTCTATGGTCACCAGGACGACCTCGCGTACGGTCACACCTGGAAAGTGGAGGACTGGGCCACCGACCCGCTTACCCGCTCCGACGTGAAGGATGTGACCGGCCTGTATCCCGCCGTGATGGGCGTGGAGATCGGCGGCATCGAGATGGGGGACGAGGCCAGTTTGGACAGTGTCCGTTTCGACCTTATCCGCAAGGCATCGAAGGTGCACGCGGAGCGTGGCGGCATCGTCACCATCTCCTGGCATCCCCGCAATCCGCTCTCGGGCGGCGATGCCTGGGACGTCTCTTCCAACGCGGTGGTGAAATCCCTGCTGGAGGGCGGTGAACTGCACGGTCTGTTCATGGACCGCTGGCTCCCGCGCCTCGGGGACTTCCTCGAAAGCCTGGGAGATACCCCCGTCATCTTCCGTCCCTGGCACGAGAACCTCGGCAGTTGGTTCTGGTGGGGGAAAGACCTGTGCACGGCGGAAGAGTACAAGGACCTTTTCCGTACGACGTGGGCCTATCTGACCGAAACCCGCGGCTTGAAGAACATCCTCTGGTGCTATTCCCCCAACAGCGGCATCTCCGCCGATGATTACATGGACCGCTATCCCGGCGACGACGTGATCGACATGCTGGGCGTGGACCACTATGAATATGTGGGGCCGGACGGCCTCGGGCCTTCCGGCGAACGTTTCGCGGCGGAACTCATCCGTTCCCTGGGCTTTGTGCACGCCCTCGCCATCGGCCACGACAAACTGATGTGCCTGTCCGAGACCGGCCTAGAGGGACTTCCCGACCCGGCCTGGTGGACGGGCGTCCTGTATCCCGCCATCGAGAATTTCCCGATCGCGTACGTGCTTACCTGGCGCAATGCCTGGGACCAGCCCGGGCACTTCTATGCGGCCTGGGACGGCTTTGAGAACGCCCCGGATTTCCGGGCGTTCAGCACACTGGACAAAATGGTATTCCTGAAACCCTGATCACAGATATGGCAAAACTCTCCGAGAAAATTGGATACGCCCTGGGAGACGCCGCCGCCGGCGGCATCACCTGGAAGGTCATGTCCATCGCTTTCCCCCTGTTCTTCACGAACATCTTCGGCCTCACCGTGGCCGATACCGCCACGCTCATGCTGGTGGCCCGCCTGTTCGACGTGGTCACCGACCCGATGATGGGCGCGCTCGCCGACCGGACGCAGTCCAAGTGGGGCACCTACCGCCCGTGGCTCATCTTCGGCGCCATCCCGCTGGGCCTCGTGTTCGCCCTGCTGCTGTACACGCCCGATCTCGGTCCCGTGGGCAAGCGTATCTATGCGTATTCGATGTACCTGCTGATGATGGCCGTCTATACCGCCGTGAACGTGCCGTATGGCTCCCTGCTGGGCGTGATGACCGCCGATGACAACGAGAAGAACGAGTTCTCGTCCTACCGGATGGTCGGTGCCTATGCGATGGGCTTTGTCACCCTGCTCTCGTTCCCGTATCTGCAGAAGATGGTGGGCGGCACCCCGTCGCACCAGTATGCCGTCCTGGGCGTGATCCTCGGCGCGCTGGCCGCGCTCGGCACGCTGGCCTGCGGCCTCCTGACGAAGGAGCGCCTGAAGCCCATCCGGGCGGAGAAGTTCTCCTTCAAGCCGTTCGCGGACCTGTTCCGCAACAAGCCGTGGATCATCCTGACGCTCATCGGCATCTGTACGAATTTCTTCAATGGATTCCGCTATGCGGTGGCCGGCTACCTCCTGGAATACTGCCTGCACGGGGATGTCACCATCTCCGGCCTCATCATCAACTATACGGTCTTCATGACCTTCGGCGAAGTGACCTGCATGATCTTCGGCGGTCTCTCCCCGGCGTTCACCAAGTGGGTGGGCTCCAAGCGCAAGGCCTTCAACTGGGCGGCCATCATCTGCGCCGTGACCTCCATCGCCTTCTTCTTCATCCCGATGGACCCGAAATACATCTGGCTGATGATTGCGATGGTCATCCTCACTTCCATCGGCATCGGCTTCTACTCGCCGCTCCTGTGGTCCATGTATGCCGACGTGGCCGACTACGCCACCGAGAAGAACGGCACCTCCTCCACGGGCCTCATCTTCTCCTCCGGTACGATGGCCCAGAAGTTCGGCTCGGCCATCTCCGGCGCCCTGGTGGCCCTCCTCCTCGGCATCGCCGGCTTCGTTTCGGGCACGGACGCCACCGGCCAGACGGTCGTCACCATCACGAACGAACCGGCCGTCCAGCGGATGATCTGGTGCCTGTTCTCGCTCTTCCCGGCGGCCATCGCCCTCCTCATCGTCCTGCTGATGCGGTTCTATCCGATCAAGAAATAGTTCAACACCATTATATACAAACCAATCCTATTATTAACCAACCAAAAGTTCTGCAACATGAAAAGTAAACTTTTTGCTTCCTTGATGCTGCTCCTGATGGGAATCGGTGCGATGGCACAGACCGTCCGGGTGACCGGTACGGTCAAGGATGCGAT
>JAFXMA010000062.1 GCA_017530725.1 Bacteroidales bacterium | reverse complement strand
ATGCCGCCGGCCGTGTACAGCGCGGAGTTCCAGTCCACGCGGTAGGTCATGTCCAGATACACCTTGCTGCGGTATCCCAACTGGGCATTCGCGAACACGGACTGGTTCTGGTAGCGGTAACCGCCGGAGGACAGGAGCGTATGGCTGTTGTTCTGGTCGATGTTGCTCAGGTCGAACTTGTTGTTGACGGTCTTCAGCGGGCCGGAGACGTTGTCCGACCGGTAGGTGATGTCGTCGATGTTGGCACCCACCACGCCGGTGAGGTTGAACACGTTGTCGCCGAAGTACTTGTTGAAGGTGGCGAGGACCTCGCCGAACTTCTGCTCGGTGTACTGGTTCACGCGGCCGTAGAAACCGTGCTTGGAACCTTCGGTGAACAGGGTGTTCGTGGAGGCGTCGAACTTGCGCTCGTGGACCTCGTCCGTGCGGTCGTATTTGGCACGGGCGCTCAGGGTCAGCCACTTGAAGGGCTTGTAGGAGAGTTGTCCGGACCCCATCAGGCGGTTCTTTTCGTTCTGCCACTTCTGATGCTCGGTGATCCAGTAGGGGTTCTGCATCGAGTGCTCAAAGTCGTAGGGCCAGTACTGGGTCTTGATGTTGCGGCCGGTGTCATAGCGCTCGTACACGCCCACCTTGGAGAAGTCGTCTCCCGGAGGGAACAGGTACACCGGGACGATCGGATTGCCGTATTCGCCCTGGGCGATCATGTTCTGCTCGTCCACGCGGCCGTAGGTGAGGTTCACGTCCATCGTGAGGATGTCCTTCACCAGGTCGGTGGTGTTGCGGAAGGAGAGGTTGTAGCGGTCCACATTGTTGTTGTGGACGATGCCCCGGGCGTTCGCGACGGCGGCGGAGACGTAGGTCTGGCTGCGGTCGGTACCCGTCGAAAGGGCGATGGAATTCACCTCGTTCACGCCCGTCTGGAAGAAATCACGCGGACGGTAGGACGAAGGGGTGTCCAGTTTCGCGCCCCAACTGTAGTAGGAGCCGGGCGAGGACGGACCGTACGTGTTCTGGAATTCCGGCATCACGAAAGCGCGGGAGAAGGTCGTGGAATTCGAGTAGTCGATGTCCAGCCGGTCCTTTCCGCCCTTCTTGGTGGTGATGATGATGACGCCGTTGGCCGCGTTGGCACCGTAAAGGGCCGCCGCGGACGGGCCGGAGAGGACGGAGATGGACTCGATGTCGTCCTGGTTCAGGGAGCCGAGCACGTCACCGGTCTGGCCGGCGCCGGCATAGACGCCTTCCGGCTGGGTGCCGCGCAGGGACTGCATCGGGATACCGTCGATCACGTACAGCGCATTGTTGTTGTTGGAGATGGACTTGGAACCGCGCATCACGATACGGGATGCGCCGCCCGCGCCTGTGGAGGACTGGCTGATGGAGACACCCGCCACCTTTCCGTTGAGGCCGTTCACGAAGGAGCCCACGGGGCTCACGGTCTCGATCTTCGCCTGCTGGACGTTGTAGGAAAGGGATTTCTCCTCCTTGCGGATACCCATGGCGGTGACGACCGTCGCATTGAGCGCGATGTTCGCCGACGCCAGGGTGACATTGATGACCGAACGGCCTCCGATTTGCTCGACGGCGTCTTCCTGGCCGATGTAGGAGAAGCGAAGGGCCTCCGCCGAAGCCGGGACGGTGATGCTGTAGTGACCGTCCAGGTCGGTGATGGCACCTGTCGAGGCATCTCCTTCCACGACCACGCTGGCGCCGATGAGCGGCTCGCCGTAGTCATCGGTGACGGTTCCCGTGATGGTCCGGTTCTGGGCCAGCGCGGTCCCGCCTGCGATGAACAGTCCCAACGCCGTCGCGAGGGCGCCTGTCAGGACTTTCTTAAGCTGGAAACTCATAAGGTGTTTTGATAATAGGTTGGTATTTATATGATAGGTTGAACAGTATTTCATTCTTTCTTCCAGGCGCGGAGCAGCAGGACCTCTTCCGTGGGCTTTCCGTCCACCCGGGGCTGGAGGGCGAATTCCACCGAATCAAGCCCGGCCGGCATCGTGAACTTCACGTGGAGCGTGTCCCGCTCATCGGCCTTCATCCTACCGGGCTGGCGCATCCGGACATAGGGCTTCCAGGGGTCCGGAATGTCGAAGACGACCTCGGCCCCGCGGGTGTTCCCGTTTCCGTGACGGAAAAAGAAATCGCCCGTCTCGCCGGGGCGGAGACGGCCGTAGGTCAGGACTTTATGGCTCATGTACAGCCCCTCCCCGAAGGCATAGGGGCGGTCCTCCTCGATGGGGTGGTTGTAACCGATGACCTCGCCCCGGATCCGGAGGGTCCGGACCCGCGCGGGCGTTCCGGCATAGCGGATCTGGATAATCTCTTCCATCGGACCGGGCCGGTAGGCGGGATTGTAGGTCACTTCGATCTCCTCGTCCTCCCCCGGAGCGACGGGCTTCTGCCCGAAACGGGCCTGGGTACAGCCGCAAGGGGTATGGAGTTGGACGGGATACAGGGTGTCCGGCAAGTCATTCTTCAAGACGAGACGCACGGTGACGGGACCGTCGATCTCCCGGATACTCCCCAGGTCCGCCACGCCGCCGTCTCCCACGCGGAAGGTGCGCATCCCGTCCTTGGGTGCGCAGGCTGCAACGAGCAGGATGACCGGGACGAGGAACTTTCTCATAGGCCGGATACCGTGTCAAGATACAGTCCGAACCCGTTCAGCACGGGACAGGCCAGGGAAGACTGGATGGAGATGCGCACGGCGTCGGCCTTCACGGTACTTCCAAGCAGGATGCGCTTGTGGCCGATGGTGGTCTTCGCGCCGCTGCCCCAGGCCTTCCAACCGCCGTCGGAATGGACCTGGACCTCGAAGCGTTCCACGCGCTGGCCCAGGGGGATGTACTCCTGGAGCACCACGCGGTTGAAGGTCTGCTCGCCGGCGAGAGTAAATTCGATATCCACCGTCTTCACGCCGTCGTCCGTGGCGAAATAGGTGTCATAATCGGCGTCCAGCATCCTGGCGGGGCCATACTTGTCCGGATTGTCGCCGCGGACGGAGGTCGCCGTGGCGGTGGCGCCGGCCGCAAGGTTCGTGGCGAAAACCGCCTCCCGCATCTTCGTGAATTCCTCGATGACCTTCACTTCCCTGGCGTCGATGACGCCCTGGTCCGACGGAGGGACGTTCATCAGGAACACCGAATTGCGGCCCACGCTCTTGTAGTAGAGATCCATCAGTTGCTTAGCCGTTTTCCGGTTGTCATTGGCTCCATAGAACCAGCCGTTGGGGTCGCCGATCTGCTGGATGGAGAAGTCGCTCTCGGCCGGGCACCAGGAAGCGGCGCCCTTGTCGCCGGAGCCCAGGTAGGACTCGTAGTTGCCGGGCAGGTTGCTGGGCGTCAGGCCGCGGCCGGCGATGTCCAGGGTCGCCCAGTCGGTCTCCCCGGCCACGCCCGCCTCGTTGCCTACCCAGCGGCAGCCGGGGCCGCCGTTGGAGAAGATCACGCAGTCGGGATTGACGTCGAAGACCACCTGGTTCACGGACGTCCAGTCGAAGTTGCCGGCATGGTTGCCGTCGAACCACATCTCCACGACGGGCGCGTATCTCGTCATCAGGTCCCGGAGGGCGTTCTTGTACATCTCCTCATATTCGGCCGTGCCCTTCCCGGACACCTCGATCATCCGGTCCCACGGGGAGAGATAGATCCCCAGCGCGACGCCGTACTTGTTGCAGGCGTCGCGAAGCGCCTGGACCACGTCCGTATGGTTCGTGCAGGCGGCATGGGCCACGTCCGTCGTGCTCTCGGGATTGTCCCAGATGCAGAAACCGTCGTGGTGCTTGGCCGTGATGATGACCTCGCCGAAGCCGTTGTCCCGGGCGGTCTTCACCCACTGGTCCGCGTCGATGGTCCCGGGCTTATAGTTCTGCAGGAGCAGGCTTTCGCTCCAGGGTTTTCCGTTGCAGGACGGGTTCTCGCCGTCCCAGCCGGAGAAGGTCGCCTGCCCGTAGTGATAGAACATCAGGAGTTCGCGGCGCTGCCAGGCGAGTTGGCCGGCCGTGGGCACGGCACCAAAGGCGGCGGGGGCGCCGGGATCGGTAGGCGTGGGCTCGGGCTCGGGCGGATCCGGGGTCGGCGTGGTACCGGTCACGGTGACGGGGCAGGAATCCGTGAAGCCGCCGTCCACCGTCGTGACCGTGATGACGGCACTGCCCGCGGATACGGCCTTGACCTGGCCGGTCTCCTTCCCTACCGTTGCGACGGCCTCGTTGTCGGAGGACCACGTCACGCGCGGATTGGTGGCATCCTTGGGACTGACCCGGGCGCCGAGATGGAAACCTTCACCCACGCGGAGTTCCAGGTCCGCCCGGGTCACCTTCACGCCCGTGACGGCCACCGTCGTGGGCTCGGGGTCGGTTTCAGGGATGGTCTCCTTCCCTCCGCAACTGATTGCCATAGAACAAAATAAGACGCAGAAAAGCCACCAGAAGGCCTTTCTGCGTCGAGAATCCGAACGGGTAATCGTATGTACCAAAGTTTTCGCGTTATCAGTTTATGAAGAGCAAAAGTAACCAATTCGGGCGGTTTTCCCAAAAAAAGATGCGGTTATAACCCAAATAGAGCGCTCCCCTCGCGGACAACCGCGGGGGGAGCGCAAACGGATTACGGACTATCAGAGGTTCGTGAACGAGATCTTGTGGAGGATGGACGGGGTGGCGTCGCCGCAGTCGTCGGCGACCCAGATGCAGCCGTTCTTGCGGTCCACGCAGATGCTCTCCGGGTTCCAGTTGGCGAAGTCGCCCACATAGTAGGTCGCCAGGAGCCTGGTCGCGTCGCCGTCGAACAAGTAGATCGTGTAACCCAGATATTCGGGACGGTCCGTGTTGGAGTTGGAGTCGATGACCCACAGCCAGTCGTTCTTCTCGTCGTAGTCCAGGCCCGCGATCTCGGAGATCGTGGAGGTCACGGTGCGGAGGCTCTTCTTCCACAACCTGGTACCGTCCAGGGTGTACTCCCACAGGGTGGCGCCGGTCTGGGAACCCAGGTACAGGTTGCCCTTGTGCCAGGCGATGCCCTCGATGCCGGAGTTGCCCATGTCGGCCGCCTCGGCGACGTCCCACAGCGTGGTCTTCGACTGGTACGGCTCCGTGAGCATGTACACGCGCTTGGGTTCGATGCCCATGTACATCGTCCCGGTGGCCGGGTCCATGCAGAGGCCTTCCATGTCGGCGTCATAGGTCCAGTGCTGGGTGAAGGAGCCGTCGAAGTTGATCTTATACAGCGCACCGTTGTCGCCCACGCCCCAGAGGAAGTCGCCGTCCTTGGAGAGGCACAGGCCGGAGAGTTCTTCCACGTAGGCGCTGCCGCTCTGCAACTTCCTGGAGAACTCGACCTTGCCCATCACCGGCACCTGCGCCGGGGTCGGCGGTTCGTACTCGTCGGGACGCTCGTACTTACCGGGCGCATCGGGGTTGCCGTCCATCGCGTGCTTGACCGCGTGCCGGAGGGTACCCTCGTCGTTGTCGTGGCGGTACTCCCAGATCATCGCGCCGAGCATGTTGCGGGACTTCAGGTACTCGACCTTCGCGTTGATGGACTCGATGTCCTCGTAGGACGCGTACATCTTGCCCAGGGCGTCGGCCAGGTACGGGACCTTGGCCACGTCGTCCCAGATGCGGTAGTTCACGCCCTTGACGTCATAGCCGTCGCAGGTGCCCTTGAAGAAGATGTCGTCCAACTTGCTGTAATCGACGGAGGAGGGATAGCGGTTGCCCGTCTTGAGTTTGTAGCCGTCCCCGTGCCCGTAGAACGCCAGGCCGAAGTTCATCATCTGGTACGGGATCTTCTGCTGGCCGTGGAAGATGTCGTCGATGGCCTCGGCGCAGCAGCGGGAGCCCGTGATGGAACTCCGGTACAGCGGCGAATTGTGGTACGGCGGGTTGCCCTCGTCGTAGGTCATCACGTTGATGTAGTCGATATACGGAAGCACGCCATAGTTGTCGGTGTACTTGCCGCTGTCGGAGGCCGCATAGGAGAGGATCTTGTCCGGCATCGCCTCGCGCATCTCCTTGAAGAGCGTGACGAAGTTCTCCCAGTCAGCCGGGCTGGCGCCGTTCACATGGTCGCCGTCCTTGGCCGCATAGGTGGGATACTCCCAGTCGATGTCGAACCCGTCCACGCCATAGGTGTTGCACATGTCCACGCACGCCTCCACGAAGGCCTTGCGCTTCTCCGGGTCCCCGGCCATCTGGGACCAGCCGTCGGCGTTCTTGCCCCAGCCGCCCATCTGCAGTTTCACCTTCAGTTCCGGGTACTGCGCCTTGTAGGCGACGAACTTCTGCACCAGCGGGACGGTCTTGCTGTCGATCTCGAT
>JAFXMA010000061.1 GCA_017530725.1 Bacteroidales bacterium | reverse complement strand
TGGTCAGATATGCTGCCTATCTGGCGGTTTTGTTCCTGACGTTCGCTTTCGGCGGTCATGCGGTCAATTTCATATACTTCCAGTTCTGATGAAAAGGTTCCTGCTGAAGTTTCTGGGGTTCGCCGTTTTGGTGCTGGTCTTGGCTTTCGGTCTGGACCGGTTGATCTGCCGGGGACTGCTTATGATGGACGACTACCGATTCCAGGATTACAGCGCCATGCTGAAAGGCGGTATGGACAATGACATCCTGATCATGGGAAACTCCAGGGGGAAATCCCATTTTGATACGCGGGTCATTGACTCGCTCAGCCAGAAACGGTCTTTCAATATCAGCATCGGCGGGTATCCCATCAATGCCCAGTTGCTGAAGTATCAGTTGTACCGGGAGCATAACCGGAAGCCGGACCTGATAATCCAGAACATAGATTACCTGACCATTCAGGTCATGCAGGATATCCGGCACCAACATGAGTCCGAGCAGTTTTTCCCGCTTGTCTATGATAAGGCTATGAGAAAAACGCTTCGGGAAGCAGGGTATGGATTTCTGGAACTGAACGTGCCTCTGTATCGGTTCTTCGGATATCAGCAAGTTATCAAAAATGGATTGCTGGAAGCATTGCATCTCAAACATTACGCCTCCCGTCCTTCCTACAAGGGCTTCCTGTCGGAGAAAGGGCGCTGGAACGGTTCGGAACTGGAGCGGATGAAAACGGAACAGGTGACCTTGTCTGCCGAAGGAAAATCCTTACTGGAGGGCTTCCTGGCCCAATGCCAGGCGGATTCCATCCAAGTCATCCTGGTCAACAGTCCATTTTATGCGGAGGCCCGAACGAAGTTGATGGGCTATGAAGATGCGCGGGCCTATTTTGAACAGGTAGCGGAGAAATACGGATGTGTGTATCTCGATTATACCGACACCCCGGAGTGCTATGACAAGAACAATTTCGTCGTATCGGTGCATCTGAATTCCGATGCGGCCCGGAAGTTCTCCCAAACACTCGTTGAAGATTTGATTTCATTGAACAAGATAGAAAGATGCTTTTCAACTCCATAGAATTCGCCATCTTCCTGCCGATCGTGTTTCTGCTTTATTGGTTCGTCTTCCAGAAGAACCTGAAACTGCAGAACTTCTTCATCGTGGTGGTGTCCTACATCTTTTACGGATGGTGGGACTGGCGGTTCTTGTTCTTGATAGCATTTACTTCCGCGTGCAGTTTCGGGGCGGGGCTTCTCATTGATAAGTACAAGGAGACTCCTGGAAAAGCGAAGGCGGTCAATGTCGTCAATATCGTCCTTAACCTGCTGATTCTTGGCGTTTTCAAGTATTACGACTTCTTTGTCACTTCCTTCGCGGATGCGTTCCTCGGTGGGAAAACGGACGGATTGCTGCTGAAGGTGATCCTGCCGGTTGGCATCAGTTTCTATACTTTCCAGGCGCTCAGTTATTCCATCGACGTTTATCGTGGCAAGTTGGAACCGACCCGCGATATCGTGCAGTTCTTCGCCTTCGTCAGTTTCTTCCCGCAACTCGTTGCCGGCCCGATTGAGCGGGCGACCAACCTGCTTCCGCAGTTCGGGGCGGCGCGTACGTTCAAGTATGAAGAAGGGGTGGATGGTCTTCGGCAGATTCTGTGGGGGCTGTTCAAGAAAATGGTGGTGGCCGATAACTGCGCTGTCTATGTGGATCAAGTTTTCTCCACTTACCAGACGCAGAGCGGAAGCACGCTGCTGCTTGCTGCGATTTTCTTCGCCTTCCAGATTTACGGGGACTTCTCCGGTTATTCCGATATCGCCATCGGCACTTCCAAATTGTTTGGAATTAAGTTGATGCGGAACTTCAACGTCCCTTATTTCAGCCGGGATATCGCGGAGTTCTGGCGCCGTTGGCACATCTCATTGACGACTTGGTTCAGGGATTATGTCTATATCCCCCTGGGCGGCAGCCGATGCTCGAAAGCAAAGATTATCCGCAACACGTTCGTCATCTTCCTTCTGAGCGGCTTCTGGCATGGGGCTAACTGGACTTTTATCGCCTGGGGCGCCTATCATGCCTTGCTTTTCCTTCCGTTGATTCTGATGGGAAAGAACCGGAAGTACCGGAATACGGTCGCAGAGGGGCGTTTGTTCCCTTCTTTGAAAGAGTTGGGACAGATGCTGCTGACCTTTTTCCTGGTTACCATCGGCTGGATCATTTTCCGGGCGGAAAACATCGGCCAGGCCTGGACGTATGTTTCGCGAATCTGTGATTCCAGTTTGTTCACGATGCCGTTCCTCTATGTCGGCACCAAAAAGGCGGTCTTGTTCATTCTGCTGATGCTGGTCGTGGAATGGCTTTTCAAGGACAAACGGTTCGCATGGGATTTCGCCGGTATGCCGAAGTGGGTATCCATCGTTGCCAGTTATCTGATGATCCTGGTCATCCTTGAATTTTCCGCCCACAGTCAATCATTCATCTATTTCCAGTTCTGACGATGGGCCGTTTTCTCAAGAATATCGCTATCCTGTTATTCGTGCCGCTGCTGTTGTTGGCTGCGGTCTATTTCGTGACGGATCCCTATAAGACGCTGCGACCTTTCTCCTTGACTTATTTCGATGATACCAACCGGGACTATCTTTCATCGGAACTTTTTGTCCAAAATTATCCGGAGTATCATTACGATTCGTATGTTTTCGGCAGTTCAAGATGTGGGGGAATCAATACCTATCAGTGGTTGACCTATTTGCCAGAGGGCTCCAGCCAGTTTCTGTTTCAAGCATGGGGTGAGACCATCACCGGAATCGATCAGAAGATCACTTACATTGACGAGCATCATTACCCGCTTGAAAATGTCTTGATTCTGGTTGACATCCCCTTGACTTTCTCCAAACCTCAACTGCCTTACCAGGCAATGTCGATCAAAGACCCGAGATTCTCGCATCAGCCCGGATGGGTTTTTCAGTCGATTTTACTCTTTGATTTCATACAGAAACCTTCGGAGTGGAGACGGGCGGTCAAGAAATGGCGGAGTTCCGCTCCTCCAAGGATTAACTTCGATCCGGTTTCGAATGATTGGGAAAAGGGGAATAAGGAGTTGGATTTGAGCCAACCGCCCGCAACGGATAATATGCGGAATCTGAGCCGGAAGGCAAAATCGGTGTTCATGAAGGATTATGTGAACAATCCTTATGTCTCCATTCCGGTCGGGGGATCTGTCATTGACGACTCTTTGATTGGGGTTCTGAATCATGTCAAGAGTGTCTTTGACCGGAAGGAGACCGATTACAGGATTATCGTTACGCCGGCATACGGGTACAAATACCCGTCGATTACGGAGGATGACCTGCATATTCTTCAAGCGGTTTTCGGAGAGGAAAATGTGTACGATTTTTCAGGAAGGGAGGATATTACGTTGGATTGGAAGAATTTCTCAGACCCGAATCATTTTGGATTGAACATCGGCTGGCAGATGTTGGAGGAAGTTTATCATGGTAGAGAAAGCGTGAATGAGTAACAGTCGTGTAAAAGGCCTGAATGGGATCCGGGCATTGTGCGCCTTGTTTATCTTGCTGGGACATATATCTCAACGGGATTTCTGTCAGTGGGAGATAACATCTCTCCCTCTTCCTGAATGCTGCGCTTATGTTTTCTTTCTTATCAGCGGGATTCTGGCCGGATACCGGATTGATCAGACAGGTGACGTCCTGTCCTATTACCGAAAGAAAGCACGGAGGATTTTACCGCTCTATTATTCTTATGCGCTCATATCGGTCCTGCTTTTTGTGGTCTTGGGCCGCTCGGAAGAAGTTTTGGATTCCCGCCTTTGGTACTATGTGTTCCTGGTTCCTCAGATTCCCTTTTGCAGTCATACGGGAATCCTGCCTCTGGTGCACCTGTGGTTCATTGGAACAATCGTAGTGTTCTATGTTCTTTTCCCTCTCTTTGCACTACTGAAAGACAACAGGCGGGTGACTGGTGCGGCGGTCATTGCGATTACCTGGCTTTTGGTCAAACTTGCATTGCGCGTCTTTTCCGGCACGGACTCGGTGTTGTATCACCTAGTGACTGTTACCAGCCTGGATATCCTTTTTGCCGGGGTCTGGGTAGGATTGCTCATGAGGAAGGGGAATCCTATACTCGATTACTTGAAAAGTGCGACCTGGCTTGGCTTGATTGCCTGGCTGCTGTTTTTAGGATCCGGGTTGTATGCCCGTCTGGTTCCCGCTCCGATCAGGATGGAGTTCATTGCCTTCCTCGCTTTTGTCATCATCATGACACAGCAGGCTCATTCTCCCGTTCCGAATCTGGAAATCAAGTTCTTGAACTGGATGGGGGATATATCCTACGAGATTTATGTCGTTCAGATTATTGTAATTGTACTGCTTTCCTTGTTATATTCCAAGGCCGGAATCGAACTCCCGGCTGCCGTTATTTACTTGGTTTGTTCAGCGATCGTAATTGGAGTCGCGTGGTGTTTCCACAAGACCCTTGGAAGACTGTTTAAGGTAAAACACAAATGAAAAGAATCTTATTAGTTTTCGGAACCCGCCCCGAGGCCATCAAGATGTGCCCGCTGGTGAAGGAGTTCCAGAAGCATCCGGAAGAGTTTGAAACCGTGGTTTGCGTGACGGGACAGCATCGGGAGATGCTGGACCAGGTCCTGCAGATCTTCGATGTGAAGCCGGATTATGACTTGAATATCATGAAACAGGGCCAGGACCTGTACGACGTGACCGCCCGTGTGCTGGTCGGGATGCGGGATATCCTGGATACCGTCAAGCCGGATGTCGTTTTGGTTCACGGGGATACGACCACCTCCATGGCCGCAGCCATGGCGGCGTTCTATCGCCAGATTCCTGTTGGTCATGTGGAGGCAGGTCTCAGGACGCATAACCTGTACAGCCCCTGGCCGGAGGAGATGAACCGGCAGGTGACTGGGCGGATTGCGGAATATGATTTCGCACCTACGCCTTTGAGTCGGCAGAATTTGCTGAATGAAGGAGTTTCTGAAGAGAAGATCACGGTGACGGGGAATACGGTCATTGATGCGTTGCATTGGGTTGTGGAGAATGTCATGAAGAAGGGATATGCGCCGGAAGATCCTTTGGTCGCGTCGCTCCCTCAGGATGGCAGAAGGATGGTGTTGATTACCGGTCATCGGCGGGAGAATTTCGGGGAAGGGTTCATCAGCATGTGTACGGCGATACGGGACCTTGCCCGGAAGTATCCGGAGGTGGATTTCGTGTATCCGATGCATTTGAATCCGAATGTGCGGAAGCCGATCCGGCAGGTGTTTGGGGATGAGATTCCGGGTCAAGCCCGGAATGACGGAGGGAAGAATCTATTCTTCATCGAGCCGCTGGATTATCTGGATTTCGTGTATCTGATGTCCCGGAGTTACATCGTTCTTACGGATTCCGGTGGCATTCAGGAGGAGGCGCCCGGCCTTGGGAAACCGGTCTTGGTCATGCGCGATACGACCGAACGGCCGGAGGCGTTGGATGCCGGTACGGTGCGGCTGGTGGGCACGGATTATGACAAGATCATGGCCGAGGTTTCCGCTTTGCTGGACGACAGGGAGCACTATGAGTCGATGAGTCACGCCGTTAATCCGTACGGAGATGGGAAAGCATGTCCCAGAATTGTAGAAAAGTTGAAATAATTTATGTAACTTTGCAGGTTGAATAATGTTGCCGACTATGAACAGCAAAAGAATAATCCGGACGGGTATCGTCATCGCGCTGGCTGCCGTGTCAGCGGTTTCTTGTGTAACCAATAGAAAGGTGGCATATCTGCAGGATATGCAGCACGAGACACAGATCGCGTTGGAAGACAAGTTCGAAGCGGTCATCTGCCCTTATGACGAACTGGATGTCATCATCACCAGTTTCGACTCGGAGTTGGCGCGGCCGTTCAATCTGCGGAATACGACCAACGTCAACTACAGTATGAGCACTGGCATCGCCTATCTTGTGGATGTGTATGGAGACATTGAACTCCCGGTGCTTGGAAAGATTCATGCGGCGGGCCTTACCCGGTTGAAACTCCAGGAGAAAGTCAAGGACCTTCTCATTTCTGGTGGTTACATCAGCGATCCTTTCGTACTGGTGCGTTTCCGTAGTTTCAAGATTTTTTTCCTAGGAGCCAACGGCGGTAAGTCCATCAATGTTTCTAATGAGCGTTGTACATTCTTGGAAGCGCTTGCGATGTCCGGCGATATGAGCGTCTATACCAATCGGGATAAGATCATGGTTGTCCGTGAAATCGATGGAAAGATGGTCTCCCGCTATCTGGATCCCCGTTCTTCCAAGGTGTATGACGACCCGTTCTTCATGCTCCAGCAGAACGATTTCATCATTACCCGGAATACGGGCTATCGCACCTTCCAGCAGTCCTACAGTCAGTTTGGTACAATTATGTCCGCAATTTCTTCCCTTGCGTCCTTGTCTGCCACCTATTTCGCCATCCGGGCTTATCTGAATTCCAACAAGCAATAATGAACTATGGCCAACAATAGTCAAGATAGCGATCTCTCCTTCCTCGAGAAAAAAGACGCCAACGCCCTTTCCGGGAAGGATATATTCTTTACCGTCGTCCGAAACCTGCATTGGCTTCTCTTATGTGCACTGGTATTAGGCGGTATAGCCTTTTATCGGAGTGACAGGCAGGACCGTATTTATGAGAGCCACGCCAAGGTCCGGCTGACATCTGTTACCCGCAGCCGGCTGGAAAGCGGAATCTCAACCTTGGAAAGCATCACCAACCGGCGCGTTGCCATCACGATGAATGCCATCAATGACGAAATCATCGTCCTTCGTTCGGAGACTCCGATGCTGGAGGTGGCGAAAAGGCTGGATCTGGGTACTTCTTATACTTGCAAGACCAAGTTGGTCAAGCGCCAGAAGGATCTTTACGGGGAATCTCCGATCAATGTCAAGATGTTGGACCTGAACGATGAAGACAACGCGACGGCCGTCATCACCATTGATAAAGATTCCACCTTCGTTCTCCAGGTTGATGAATTCGAACCGGTAAAGGGCCATCTGGGCGATACGGTATCCACCAGCCTGGGACGGGTATCCGTGATGCCTACTTGGGCGCTTCGGGATTTGTATTATGACAATCCCATCACAATCAGGCACCAGAACATCAGGGCTGTTGCCGAGACTTATCGCAACAAGGTGCATGTCAGTCGTAACAGCACCTCCGACGGAATCATCAATTTCTCTCTGAACGATACTTCGCCCAGGCGTGCGGCGGATATCCTGAATGAAATGATCGCTGTTTACAACGAGAATACCATTGAAGAGAAGAAGGAAATCATCCGTCAGACCTCCGACTTCATCAATGACCGGATTTCTCAGTTGGACAGGGACTTGGGGGCCAAGGAATCGCAGATTGCCAGTTTCAAACGGGAGAACCAGATCCTGAACCTGAATGATTATGGCCGGTCCTACCTGAACCAGAGCATCGAAAGCAGGGAGGAGATGGAGCGTCTCAATGCCCAGATTTCCCATGCTCAGTATCTTCTGGAACTTGTTTCTTCCAACACGGAGAACAAGTTGTTCCCGGTGACGGTGAACATCAACGACGACCATATCAAGAGCACCATCCGCCAGTTCAACGAACTGGTTCTGAAGATGGACAAATACAGGGAGTCCGGCACGACCAACAACCCGATTGTCCAGGATATGTTGCTGCAGATGTCCACGCTCAAGAGCAATCTGAGTCAGTTGCTGGTGACGTACATCGGTTCCATGCAGCAGCGGATCGGCGGTGTACAGGCTCTCAGCCAAGTTGCTGCCGACAAGATTCGTGAAGTCCCTTCTGGGCAACTCTATATCGACAACATTTCCCGCGTCCAGGGTATCAAGGAACAGTTGTATGTGAACTTGCTGAGTCGCCGTGAGGAACTGCTCATCAGCCAGCCTTCCCTTGTCGGTAACGCCAAGGTCATTGACAAGGCGCGCGTCAACGCGGTTCCGATTTCCCCGGATACGAAGAAGAATGTGCTCCTGGGCGTCCTGATCGGTCTGCTTCTCCCTGTATTGATCTTCCTCCTCCGTCGCCTGCTGGACACCAAGGTGCGTTTCCGCAAGGATGTGGAGGCATATACCGATATCCCTGTGCTGGGTGAGATTCCTTCGAAGGACAAGAAGGATGATCGCAATATCGTTGTGGCCGACAAGGGCCGTGATACGCTTACGGAGGCATTCCGTATTCTCCGAAGCAATCTTGATTTCACGCGCGTTCCGGGCCAGAAAGCGACCAGTTACCTGTTCCTGTCCCTGATGGAGGGTTCCGGTAAGACATTCCTCACCACCAACCTTGCGGCCAGCCTTGCCATGGTGGAGAAGAAGGTCGTCCTTCTGGACCTTGACCTTCGTAAGGGCACCTTGACGCACAATATCGCATCCAGGCGGCAAGTCGGTTTCTCGAACTATCTCTCCGGTAAGACGAGCAATGTCGATGAGATCATTTCCCACGACATCGTTGCTCCGGGCGTGGATACCATCCTTTCCGGCCCTCTGCCCCCGAATCCGGCTGAACTGTTGGCGAGCAAGCGTTTGGATGAGATTATGGATGTCCTTAAGGAACGTTATGATTTCATCCTCATCGACGCTGTCCCTGCCGGTATCGTGGCGGATGCTACTATCCTCAAGCGTTTTGCCGATGTGAGTGTGTTCATCCTCCGTTCCGGCCTGGTGGACAAGCGGATGCTGCCTGATTTGCAGGAACTCAAGAACAGCAAGCAGTTCCCGAACATGATGATCATCCTGAACGGCATCGAACTCAAGAAGCATAAGGGCTACGGCGGCTATGGCTATGGCTACGGCGCCGGTTACGGCTATGGCTACGGCTATGGTTACGGCTATGGCTACGGTTACGGCTATGGCTACGGCTATGCCAATGACGACGAGGATGGAAAAAAGAAGAAGCATCATCACAAACTTCTCCATAAGAGCAAGGATAAGGCAGAGTCTGAATCAGAGAAGAAAGAAGCATAATTTATGGCAAACTTTGCATTGATCGGCGCGGCGGGTTACATCGCCCCCCGTCATTTGAAAGCAATCAAGGATACCGGAAACGACCTGCTGGCGGCCTATGACCGTTTTGACAGCGTCGGCCGTCTGGACAGTTTTTTCCCGGAGTGTTCCTTCTTCACGGAGCACGAACTCTTCGACCGCTTCTGCTCCAAGCAGATGCAGAGCGACCGGCCGCTGGACTGGATGAGCATCTGTACGCCCAACTACACGCACGATGCGTTCATCCGTTATGGCCTGCGTCTGGGTTGTGACGTCATCTGCGAGAAGCCGGTGGTCCTGAACCCCTACAACATCGACGCTCTCCAGAAGGTGGAGGAAGAGACCGGCCACAAGGCCTACAATATCCTCCAACTCCGTCTTCACGAGGCCATCGCCGCTCTGAAGAAGAAGGTGGACGAAGGCCCGGCCGATAAGGTCTATGATGTGGACCTGACCTATATCACATCTCGGGGAAAGTGGTATTACACCTCTTGGAAGGGTGATGTCCACAAGAGCGGCGGTATCGCCACCAACATCGGTGTGCATTTCTATGACATGCTCCAGTGGATCTTCGGCCCTGTGCAGGAGAATATCGTCCATGTGATGAGTTTCGACCGGGTGGCGGGTTTCCTGGGCCTCAAGAAGGCTCGTGTCCGCTATTTCCTGAGCATCAATGCGGACTGCCTGCCGGAGAACGCTGTCCAGGGGGAAAAGCGCACGTATCGGACGCTGTCTATCGATGGCAGCGAGTTCGAGTTCTCCCAGGGCTTCACGGAACTCCATACGGAGAGTTACCGTCGTATCCTGGCAGGGGAAGGCTTCCGTATCGGCGAAGCGCGTCCTTGCATCGAGATAGTCAGCCAGATCCGCAATGCAACACCTATCGGTCTGGTGGGGGATTATCACCCGCTTGCTAAATTACCGCTGTCCCACCATCCTTTCGGCTGGGACGACCGCAGATAACGCATGCATCCATTCCGGAACCTTCTTCTGATCTCCGTGGGCAGGGAAACTTCTTTCGAGAAGGACCCTACTCCCGGAGATTGGCAACATTTGTTTAACAAGGCCCGCCAGCAGTCCCTGGTGGGCGTATTGAACGAAGCGGCTCATCGGGTACCGGAGAGCCAGGTTCCCGGCGAAGAACTGCTGAAGGAATGGGATGAGAGAACTGCCAAGATCGGCCGGATTTATAACGTCCATGAGCAGCATGTAGCCGAGTTGGAGGCCCTTTTGGGCCGTCTGGGCCTTCATGGCTGTATCCTGAAGGGGACGGGGCTGGCTCATCTGTATCCCCATCCTGAGCGGCGGATGTGCGGAGACATCGACCTTTGGGTCGCCGGGAATCGCGATGCCATCATCAAGACTTTCGAAGATGCGGGCATTCCCATCTATGACATCATTTATCAAGAGTGTAAGGCCGGTATATTCCTGGATACGGAGGTGGAGATCCATTTCCATCCCAGCAAGATGTACAATCCCTTCTCCAATGCCCGCCTGCAGCGATTTTTTGAGCGGAATACGCCGATCCGGAATGATGTGACCATCACCTTCCCGGATGCGAAGTTCAATGCCATCTTCTGCATGGCCCACATGTTCCGCCACTACCTGGAAGGCGGTATCGGCATGCGGCAGATGATGGATTACTACTATGTGCTCCGCTCACTCGACCCCGCCGACCGGAAGCCGGTGATGAAGACACTCAAGCGCTTGGGGATGGGGCGGTTTACTGCCAGCGTGATGACCTGCGTCCAGTATAATTTCGGATTGGAAGACGAATACCTCCTTTGCCCTCCCGACAAGAAACACGGCGCTAAGTTGACGAATGACGCCTTCAACATGGGCAACTTTGGCGTGATGGACAAGCGGAACTATTCCCATGAAGGGGAAACCAGTTGGGCCAAATTCCGCCGCAAGAACCACCGTGTCTTCTCCAACCTCCGCTACTATCCGCGGGAAGTTATCTGGTCGCCCTTTGCGCGCGTAAGCCAGTTTGTCTGGCGTAAACTCAAGGGGTATCTGTAGGCACGACGTCCGCCCTCGCAATCGTAATCTTCGCACAGATTACCGACTGGATTCCCACGACCAACTGAACCCCGTTCGGGGTTTCTTCCACTTCTCCTTCAATACCCTTTAAAGGCCCGCGGATCACGCGTACACGGGTTCCCTTCGTGATGGGGAACTCGGACGTTACGGGCGTATCGGGAAACTCCGTTACGACCCGGATGAAGGCTTCCATCTGCTTTTCGGGGACTTCCAGGAGGGTGCGGGTGCCGTGGTCCACCAGGAAGCGCCCCTTGATCTCGCCGGAATTGACCAGATTCAGCGCCCGGGGTTTATCCGTCTGGAAGAACACGAGGGTGTTGTAGGCCGATGGGATGAAATGCCGGACCCGCAGGGCCGTGAGCCGCTCGGATATCTTCTTCCACTGCCCCCATCGGGTGATGATGACAAACCAACTGATATGCTGTCCGGTGTCCATGTGACCATACAAAGGTAGTCATTTTTTCGTATCTTTGCGGCATGAGCGACGTATTGAAAGAGATTACCCCGCTGTCGGAGAAGGACTTCTTCTACATCGTGGAGCGGCACAAGACCGAATTCACCTATCCGGTGCATCAGCACAAGGAGTTTGAACTGAACTTCATCGAGGGGGGAGCCGGTGTGCGACGCATCGTGGGCGACAGCGTGGAGACAATTGGGGACTACGATCTCGTTCTCGTTGGTGGTGACGACCTTGAGCACGCTTGGGAGCAGGGGGAGTGCCATTCCAAGGACATCAGGGAGATCACGATCCAGTTCCCCCGGGACATGTTCTCGCCGGAGCAACTCGCGAAGAACCAGTTTGCCGCCATCCGCCGGATGCTGCAGCAGGCCGGGCATGGCCTGGCGTTCCCTGTGCAGGACATCGTGCGGGTGTACCATCTCATCGACACGCTTCCGTCCCAGAAGGACCGTTTCCGTCAATTCCTGCAGTTCCTGCTGCTGCTCAATGAGTTGGCTTCGTCCGACGGGGCCCGCGTCCTGGCGAGCACTTCGTTCGCCCATGCGGCGAAGAGTTCGGAGAGCCGGCGCATCCTGAAGGTGAAGCAGTATATCGACGAGCACTATACGGAGCCCATCCGCCTGGCGGACCTGGCCGATATGGTGGGCATGAGCCCGTCGGCCTTCAGCCGCTTCTTCCGGCTGCGCACCGGTCGGACGCTGTCGGACTACCTGATCGACATCAAACTGGGCAATGCGGCCCGGATGCTCGTGGACACGACCCGGAATATCTCCGAGATCTGCTACGAATGCGGCTTCAACAACCTCTCCAATTTCAACCGCATCTTCAAGGCCAAGCGGGGCGCGACGCCCCGGGAATTCCGGGCGATGTACAAGAAGAATAGGGTGATTGTCTGAGAAAATTGCTATCTTTGTATATTGTTGCACAGTGTAAGGGATGTATTTTTGGCGGAAAATAGGGACTTTGGCCCTGCTTCTGACGGTTTTTATGGCCGTCACGGGCTGCGATGTCACGAAGATCAAGGATCTCACCGTGACGTCCGTAGGGGTCAAGTACATCGTCCCCACTTCCTCCAGGTCGATGGATGCGGTCCTGCTCCTCGGCCTGGACAATCCTTCCATCTCTTTCACGGTCCAGGACGTGTCCGGCGTAGTCAAGCACTATGACCGCGAACTCGCCCATTTTACGGCCGGGGAACTGCCGGTACAGGCTCGGAGTGCGCAGGTTTATGAACTGCCCTGCACGGCCGTCCTGTCGGACAAGGTCTCGCTGCTGGACCTGCTCGCCATCGCGGCCAGGCGGTCCATGGAGGGGATGACGGTCGATGTGAAACTACGGGTCAGCCTGAAAGGCGGGAAGGGCACAGTCCTGACTTTCAACGGGTTGGACCTGTCGCAGTTCAGTCAGTAGAAAGATGAAGAGAATCCTGGTCATACTTATCCTCGCCTTGCTCCCGTGTGCATTGCTCCGGGCGCAGGAATACCGCGTGGACAGTGGCACATCGCGGGTGGACAGCACCCTTATTGGCCGGAACATCATGTCGGTCCTGGGGGCCGGCGTCAAAGTGAACCAGTCGTCGGCGATGCGGTCCGCTTTTGACAGTTATGTCTATAGCAACGCATCCAAGAAACTTACCGGCTACCGCATCCGCGTCTATTTCGACAACGGACAGAATGCCCGGAACAAGTCGGAGGCCATCGCCCGTTCCATCTCCAATGCTTATCCGGGCATGGGGGTTTACCGCACCTTCGAGAGCCCGAACTACAAGGTGACGGTGGGCGATTTCCGGACGAAGGACGAAGCGCTCAAGGTCTTCCATGCGCTCAAGGCCTCCTATCCCACGGCCCTCCTCCTCAAAGATACCATCAACTATCCCCGGTAGTATGCCCACGGTCAAACAGGGACTCGAACAGAAACTTCAGCAGAAGTTATCACCGCTTCAGATTCAGACTATCAAACTGATCGAGATGCCGGTGCAGGCCCTGGAGCAGCATGTCCGCGAGGTGATGAACGACAATCCGGTCATCGACGACACGCCTGCTTCCGGCGGCGAATCCGACGAGCCCCGCGACATGTCCATCTCCGAAGTGGAGGACCGCGAGAACAGCGGCGGCTCCCTGGAGGAGAACTACAATTCCTTCTCGGACGACGACGATCCCACTCCTTACTACAACCGTTCCGTGAACAACTGGGGTAAGGACGAGCGCCCTGAGTACAATACCTTCTCCGTCAAGCAGAGTTTCACGCAGAGCCTGCAGGAACAACTGGGCTACCGGAATCTCACTGAGCATCAGCGTGCCGTAGCCACTTTCATAATCGGCAGCCTGGACGACGATGGCTATCTTCGCCGTGACATCGAATCCCTGGTGGACGACCTGGCCTTCCGCGCCGGCATCACCACGGATGCGGAAGAAGTGGAGGCGATGCTCAAGGTCATCCAGCAGTTCGAGCCTTCTGGCGTGGGAGCCCGCGACCTCCGCGAGTGCCTCCTCATCCAATTGGAGGACAAGAAGCAGACACCCGCAGTCGCCAATGCCGTCCGCATTCTCCGCGACGGTTTCAACGAGTTCAAGGGCCGTCAGTTCCCGAAACTGATGAACCGTTTCCACCTGGATGCGGATCAACTCAAGGCGGTCCTGGACGAGATCAAGAAACTCAACCCTTCTCCCGGCGGCCAGATCGACGACAGTTACAGTGACCAGGCCCAGCAGATCGTGCCCGACTTCCGGCTGGACTACGAGAACGGCGAACTGATCCTGTCCATGCCGCGCTTCTCCATTCCCGAACTCCGCATCAACCGTCGCTACGCCGAAATCATGGAGAATGGTAAGTACTCCAGCGACCGCTCCCAGAAGGATGCCGCGACGTTCGTCGGCCAGAAGATCGCCGCTGCGAAGTGGTTCATTGAAGCCCTCCGCCAGCGCCAGAACACGCTCGAGAGCACGATGCGGGCCATCATCGAGTACCAGCACGACTATTTCATCGACGGGGACGAATCTTCCCTCCGGCCGATGGTCCTGAAGGACATCGCCGAGCGCACCGGCTTCGACATCTCCACCATCTCCCGCGTGGTGAACAGCAAATGGATCGAAACGCACTTCGGTGTGTTCCCGCTCAAGTATTTCTTCTCCGAAGGCCTCGAAAACAGCGAGGGCGAAGAGGTTTCCACCCGTGAGATCAAGAAAGTCCTCCGCGACCTGGTGGACAACGAGGACAAGCACAACCCCCTCACCGACGACGACCTCGTGGACGCCCTCACCGCCAAAGGCTACAAAGTCGCCCGTCGCACCATCGCCAAATACCGCGCCCAACTGGACATCCCCAAGGCCCGCCTCCGGAGGGAACTCTAGCCTTGCCAGGCCGTGAGCAAAATGCCGTATGCTTGCTCATGAAACCGGAGAATAGTCTCACTCATAAACGATATGCTTCTTTTTTGCTCACGAACACCAGCGTGACAATAAGAAAAATGCAAAGAATCATCAGATTCATAAAAAACTGACTGAAACAACAGCGGAAGTCATTGTTCCAAGCAACGAAATGCCTATGTTTGCCACAAACAGAAAGCATTGAAGCGATGGAACAGTATGTCAAGTGGCCGCTGATGACGGAGCGGCAGTTCGAAATGATGCAGGAACGGTTGTTCCGCGAATCAGGACCCTTCTATCACCTCAGCACGAAACCGCTTGAGAACTTTGAGATGTCGTCATTCCGGGCTTGACCCGGAATCTCAATTCTCTTCGATATGGCATACGTCTACATAATGACCAACGTGAGCAATAATGTGCTATATATCGGCATCACGACCGATTTGGTTCGCCGTATATCAGAACATGCGAATGGATTTGGAAGTATATTCACAAGAAAATATAAGTGCCACAAGTTAGTATACTACGAGGTTTTTCAAAACCCTACGGACGCCATCAATAGAGAAACGCAGTTGAAATGGTGGCATAAAGAATGGAAGAGGACTCTTATCGAAACCAAAAATCCAGGATGGGAGGATTTGGGCGCTCTATTGAAAGCCAATCCAAGCCTATGAGATTCCGGGTCAAGCCCGGAATGACAGTTGATGGTCAAGCCCGGAATGACAGTTGATGGTCAAGCCCGGAATGACAGTTGATGGTCAAACCCGGAATGACGGTTTTATGGGCTATCCTTGAATTACGGTCGTAGGTTCTGCGACAGAAAGATTGTACACAAGAACTACGTGAATTACAGGCTGGTTGAACACCTCTTTCCCAACGCCCGCAAATTCGTCTGGTGGGTGCTGAAGAATGTGGAAGCCCAACGCGAAGTGGCCACCTCGATGGATGAGCAACCCAATTTGAACGACGACGAGTTGTTCCTGACAGCCCAGCAGATCGCCCGAAAGGACTATGCTCGCGACAGTGTAAAAGAAATGCCGCTCCAGCAGCGGAAAGAACTGTCCGTCCAACTGAAGAACAAGTATGGCGCATCCAACGCCCAAGTAGCCCGGATCGCGCAGTTGGATCCGAAGACCGTGGACAGCATGTTCCCCCTTGCTGCGAAACGGAAGTAAGACCCTCATGAGCAAAACCACCTTCTGCTGCTCACGAAAATGAGATTTGCTTCAGTTCATGAACAAATCGGGGCATTTTTGCCCACGAACCGTCCGTGCCATTGGGGATTTTTGCTAACTTTGTAAAGCAATGAAGAAAGCCTACATAGAGACATACGGGTGCCAGATGAACGTGAACGACACCGAGGTCATTTTTTCCATCCTGGCGGGAGAAGGGTATGAGCGGACGGAAGTGATGGAGGAGGCCGACCTGATCATGGCGAACACGTGTTCCGTCCGCGACAATGCGGAGCAACGGATCTGGGGCCGGATCGAACAGTTCAACCTGCAGCGGAAGCGGCGTCCCGGCGTGGTCGTAGGCATCGTGGGCTGCATGGCGGAACGCCTGAAGGACAAGTTGCTGGACACGCGGAAGGTGGACCTGGTCGTGGGCCCGGACGCCTACCGGTCGCTGCCGCGGCTGCTTAAGGCCCTGAAGCCGGACAATCCGCAGATCGACGTCCTCCTCTCCCGCGACGAGACTTACGCAGACATCACCCCCGTCCGGACGGACAAGAACGGCGTGAGCGCCTTCATCTCCATCATGCGCGGCTGCA
Organism: Bacteroidales bacterium; assembly: GCA_017530725.1. Classification (GTDB taxonomy): domain Bacteria; phylum Bacteroidota; class Bacteroidia; order Bacteroidales; family UBA932; genus Cryptobacteroides. The sequence goes on along the minus strand of JAFXMA010000061.1, from coordinate 5,225 downwards.
ATAACGTGTGTTCATACTGCGTAGTGCCGTACACCCGCGGGGCGGAACGTTCCCGCGATGCGCATTCCATCGTGCGCGAAGCGTGCGACGTATTCCAGAAGGGCTACAAAGAGGTGACGCTGTTGGGCCAGAATGTGGACAGTTACCTGTGGAAGACCGCGGAAGAGACGGTGAACTTCGCCGAACTGCTGCGCCGGGTGGCCTCCGTGAGTCCCGGACTGAGAGTCCGTTTCGCCACGTCCCATCCGAAAGACATCAGCGACGAGGTCATCGAGACGATGGCCGCGTACGACAATATCTGCAAGCACATCCATCTTCCCGTCCAGTCCGGCAGTTCCCGGATGCTGGAGAAGATGCGCCGGAAATACGACCGGGAATGGTATCTGGAGCGGGTCGCGAAGATCCGCAGCCTGATGCCTGACTGCGGCCTGACGACCGACGTCATCGCCGGTTTCTGCTCCGAGACAGAGGAGGACCACCGGGAAACCCTGAGCCTGATGGAAGAGGTCGGTTTCGACTGGGCCTTCATGTTCGCCTACTCGGAACGCCCCGGCACCCTCGCCGCCCGGAACTATCCCGACGACGTTCCCGCCGATGTCAAGACCCGCCGTCTGAACGAGATCATCGACCTGCAGAACCGCAAGTCCCTCGAGAGTTACCGGAAAGACATCGGGAAGCGCTTCACCGTCCTGGTTGAAGGCCCTTCCAAGCGCAATCCCGACGACCTGTGCGGCCGCGCCTCCAACAGCAAGATGTGCGTCTTCCCCGGCGGCGGCCACCGCACGGGCGAGTACGTGGATGTCGAAGTCATCGACTGCACCAGCGCTACGCTTATCTGTAAACTAACCCAATGATTATGGACAAATATATCCTGGCCCTGGACCAGGGGACCAGTTCCTCCCGGGCCATCGTCTTCGACCACGAAGGTAACATCTGCTCCACCGCCCAGATGGAGTTCACCCAGTATTTCCCGAAACCGGGCTGGGTGGAACACAACCCCATGGAAATCTGGTCGTCCGAGGCGGCCGTCATCGCCGAGGCCATCACCAAGATCGGCATCAACGGCAAGGACATTGCCGGCATCGGCATCACCAACCAGCGGGAAACCACCATCGTCTGGGACGCCGAGACCGGCGAACCCGTGTACAACGCCATCGTCTGGCAGGACCGCCGCACTTCCGAATTCTGCGACACGCTCCGCGACAAGGCCGATTTCATCCGGGAGAAGACCGGCTTGATCATCGACGCCTACTTCTCCGGCACCAAGATCCGCTGGATCCTGGACAACGTGCCCGGCGCCCGCGAGAAGGCTGAGGCCGGCAAACTCCGCTTCGGCACCGTGGACAGTTGGCTCGTATGGCAACTCACCCGCGGCGAGGTCCATGTGACCGACGTCTCGAACGCCTCCCGGACGATGCTGTTCAACATCAATACGCTGGAGTGGGATCCCGAACTCCTGGCCTTGCTGGACGTTCCCGCGTCCATGATGCCGGAGGTCCGTTCCAGTTCCGAGGTGTACGGCTACACCAAGACCACCATCTTCGCCCACGAGGTCCCCATCGGCGGTATCGCCGGCGACCAGCAGGCCGCTCTCTTCGGCCAGATGTGCACCGAGCCCGGCTCCGTGAAGAACACCTACGGCACCGGCTGCTTCCTGCTGATGAACACGGGCGAAAAGCCCATCCTTTCCCGCAACAACCTCCTCACCACCGTCGCCTGGAAGATCGGGGACAAGGTCAATTACGCCCTGGAAGGCTCCATCTTCGTGGGCGGCTCCGTCGTCCAGTGGCTCCGCGACGGCCTCGGCATCATCCGGAGTTCCTCCGAGATCGAGGCCCTCGCGATGACGGTCGAGGATAACGGCGGCGTATATTTCGTCCCGGCCCTCACCGGCATGGGCGCCCCCTACTGGGACCAGTACGCCCACGGCACCATCTGCGGCATCACCCGCGGTACTACGGCGGCCCATATCGCCCGCGCCGCCCTCGAGGGCATCGCTTTCCAGACGATGGACATCGTGGGTGCGATGGAGAAGGACGCTGGCGTGAAACTCTCCGAACTGAAGGTCGATGGCGGCGCCTCCCGCAACAACCTGATGATGCAGTTCCAGGCCGATGTCCTGGACACCTCGGTCATCCGCCCGAAAGTCACCGAGACCACGGCGATGGGCGCCTGCTACCTCGCCGGCCTCGCCGTCGGCTTCTGGTCCTCCCTGGACGAGATCAAGGCCCAATGGCAGGCGGAGCATGTATTCACCCCCTCCGGCACCGATACCGCCGCCCTGAAGGCAGGCTGGGCCGATGCAATCAGCCGGACGCTCAGCAAGTAACTTGTCATTCCGAGCGTCAGCGAAGAATCTAAAAAACCTTCAACTATGGAGAAAGCATACATCTTTGAATTCATCGGCACCCTCATCCTGGTGCTCTTCGGTGACGGCGTGTGCGCCGCCTGCTCCCTCAACAAGTCCAAGGCGAAAGGCGGCGGATGGGTCGTGATCTCCCTCGCGTGGGGTCTCGCCGTGATGATGGGCGTGCTGGTTGCCGGCCCTGTCTCCGGCGCACACCTGAATCCGGCCGTCACCCTGGGTCTTGCCGTCGCAGGCAAGTTCGCCTGGAGCCAGGTCTTCGGCTACTGCGTCGCCCAGATGCTGGGCGGTTTCGTGGGCGCGCTGCTGGTCTATGTGTTCTATAAGGACCACTACAAAGCCACGTCCGACGAGCCCGACACCATGCTCGGCACCTTCTGCACGATGCCGGCCATCTGGAATCCCTGGCGGAACTTCCTGTCCGAATTCATCGCCACCACCCTCCTGGTGTTCATCATCCTGGCGATCGGTTTCGAGGGCAATGCCTTCCAGATCGGCGGGACGGCTGCGTCCACCGGCGCCATCGGCGCCTGGCCGGTCACCTGCCTCATCATGGCCCTGGGCATGTCCCTCGGCGGAACCACCGGCTATGCGATGAATCCCGCCCGCGACCTGAGCCCGCGCTGCGCTCACGCCATCCTGCCCATCCCGGGCAAGCGCGACAGCGGCTGGTCCTACAGTTGGGTCCCCGTCGCCGGCCCGATGCTGGGCGCCTGCCTGGCCGCCGGCCTCTTCCTGCTGGTGTTCTAAGCGTCTGAGGTACGAATTAAGCCCGGGGCACAGTCGCGTGCTCCGGGCTATTTGTTTCGCGAGTGTAATAGGTCTTATTTGCTCACGAATTGGTTCAAATCAAGGTTTCATGAGCAAATCTGGCAGTTTTTGCTCACGAAATCGCCAATCCTTACAGTTTCCCGCCGAAGGCGAGGTCGCCGGCGTCGCCGAGGCCGGGGACGATGTAGGAGTGGCTGGTGAGTTCTTCGTCGATGGCGGCGACCCAGAGGGTGACTTCATCTCCGTAGCGCTTGGAGAGGTTGTCCACGGCGTAGGTGCTGGCGATGGGGCAGACGAGGTGGATGGCGATGGGATTGCCGCCCTCCTGGATGAGTTTGTCGATGGCGATCTCGATGGAGGAGCCGGTGGCCAGCATCGTGTCGGCCAGGATGAGGGTCTTGCCTTCGAGGGACGGGGTGGTGCAGTAGTCCGCCCGGATTTCGAAGTAATCGCCGGCGCCGTATTTGCGGAAGGCCGCGAGGAAGGCGGTTTCGGCGTGGTCGAAGAGGTCGAAGACGCCTTTCTGGAGCGGCAGGCCGGCCCGGAGGATGGTGGAGATCACGAGCGGGGTGTCGATCGTGGCCACGCGGGCGGTGCCGAGGGGCGTTACGACGTCTTTCTCGGAGAAGGTGAGTTCCTTGGAGATCTCATACGCGAAGATCTGTCCGACACGCTCGAGGTTGGTCCGGAAGCGGAGGCTGTCTTTCTGAATGGTGGCATCGCGCATCTCTGCGATGAAGTTGTTGAGAACGGAAGGGGTCTCTCCGAGATTGACGATTTTCATGGTTTGGCTGTTTGTAGTTCGGACATGTGTCCGAACTACAAATATAGGAATTTATTCCGATTTGCAAATCCTTTCATCCTGGAAAGAGTAGTAGGCTCCGTCCGCGATGATGACGTGGTCGTAGAGTTTCACGTCGAAGGCTTTGAGGGATAGTTGCAGTTGCCGGGTGGCCTTGATGTCCGCCTCGCCGGGGAGGGGACTGCCCGATGGATGGTTGTGGACCAGGATGACCGCCTTGGCCTGCTCGTCGAGAACCCGCCGGAGGACCTGCTTGCTGTCGATGAGCGTGCAATCGACCGTGCCCGAGGTTAGTTTTTCCTTCCGGATGACCACATTGGCCCTGTTCAGGTACAGCGCCCAGCATTCCTCATGGTCCAGCCCTTTCAGGAGGGGGAGCATCATGTCCACCACGTCCTCCGGGCCGTTCACCGTGGCCTGCCTCGCCGCAGCCTCCGCCAGGTACCGCCGCCCCAGTTCCAGGGCGGCGGCAATGGCTACAGCCCGCGCCTGCCCGACCCCCTTCATCCGCATCAACTGCTTCGGCGGCCGCCGGCACAGTTCCGAGAGCCGTCCTCCGGCCGATGAGAGCAGTTCCTGCGCCACGCTTACGGCATTCGTCCCCGGAACGCCCGAACCGATGAAAATAGCCAGGAGTTCCGCATTCCCCAGCGCACCGGGCCCTTTCAGGAGCAGTTTCTCCCGGGGCCTTTCTTCCGTATTCCAATCCTTCAATCTCATGCGCCCAAAGATAGGGCACAGAAACGAAAAACAACACAAGTTGTTGATAACTTGTGTTGTTTCAGTAGGTAATTTAATGATTCTTACTGTACGAAAGCGACAATCTCGCCCTTGGCGACATTCTCGCCCTGCTTGCCCGTCACGGCGACGATGCGGCCGTCCACGGCAGAGACGATCTCCTCCATGCCGTACCAGGCCTGCACATGGCCGATGACCTCGCCCGCCTTCACGGCCGTACCCACGACCGGGGCGGAGGAAGCGTCGTCCACGTCCACCTGCCACAAGAGTTGGCCCTTGACGGGAACCTGCACCGGCGTAGCCTTCGGGTACTTGGCGACGTACTCGTCCACGGAGAACTTGGGCATCTCCACGACGGGACGGGTGACCACGATGGGGGCGTTGGCCTTGGCCTTCAGGTCGGCCAGGTCCTTGTTGAAGCGCTCCTTGGCGATGCCGCTGCGGTAGTCGCGGTACTGACGCTCGAACATGGCCATGTTCAGGAGTTCCTCGTCGTCCTCGCCGCAGTCCCAGCCTTCTTCCTTCATCATCTGACGGAACTTCGGGAGT
>JAFXMA010000060.1 GCA_017530725.1 Bacteroidales bacterium | reverse complement strand
TGGATGTCCCGGCCGAGGCCGTAGCCCTCGACGGAGGCTTCCAGCGCCTGGATGGCGGCGACGGGGGAATCGTAGGAGACGCCGTCCACCGACGCGATCTGGCCCCGGACGAACCCGATCTTCACGGTCTTGTTCCCGGATTTGGTGACGGGCTTCAGGTAGGCCGATTCGGGGAGACCCTGGGCGCTGTCCAGCAGTTCACCGCCGCAGATGGAGGTGCCCCCGAGGCCCCCGTTGTAGGAATACTTGAGTTTGGCGAAATCGGCCGGGAAGCCGTGGGCGTTGAGGTAATCGACCTCTTCCTGCCGGGTGAGAGCCTTGTCGCGGGTGAGGGTGATGATCTGCATGTCGGGGCACATCACCTGGAAGGTCATGTCGAAACGCACCTGGTCGTTGCCGGCCCCGGTGGAGCCGTGGGCGATGGCGTCGGCCCCGACCTGTTTCGCGTAGCGGGCGATGGCGATGGCCTGGAAGATGCGCTCCGAAGAGACGGAGATGGGATAGGTGCCGCCCCGGAGGACGTTGCCGTACACCATGTATTTCAGGCTCTTTTCGTAATATTCGTCCTTGACGTCCAGGTTCACGAATTTCCTGGCGCCCAATTTGAGGGCGTTCTCTTCGTTCTTCTTGAGTTGCGCGGGGGAGAAGCCGCCGGTGTCGGCCGAGACGGCGTGGACTTCATGGCCCTGGTTCGCGAGATACATGACGGTATAGGAGGTGTCCAGACCTCCGCTGTAAGCGACGACGATCTTCATTGTACGTAGCGGTTTTTGATTTCAGGGAAAATAGGAGTGAGGGCGTTTAGGATCACTTCTGGGGTGGAGCCGTCCCGGAGGATGAGCAGGATGGTGTCATCTCCGGCGATGGTGCCGAGGACCGGGGATACCATCTGGTTGTCGATGAGGACGGCCACGGCATTCGCAAGGCCCGGACGGGTCCGGATGACCGACAGGTTCCCGGAGAACTGGATCCGGAGGATGCCGGAAGAGAAGTCGGCAGACAGCGACCGGCCCCGGGTCGGCGCCACGTAGCCTTCGCCGGGAACCTTGGAAATCCGGAGGGCTTTCAAGTCGCGGGAAAGGGTGGCCTGGGTGGAGGAAATCCCCTCCTTGCGCAGCCGGAGGGCGAGTTCGTCCTGGCTGTAAACGGGTCCGGCCTGGATGATTTCCAGGATGGCCTGCTGTCGTCTCTTGGTGTTGTTCTGCATATTTATCGTATAACTATCCGATTTTTCTGCAAAGATATGCACTTTTTTGAAAAAATTTGCATAATTTGAGAAAAAATATCTACTTTTGCCCTCGGTTAGTTGAATAAACGAATATGGAAATCCAAGTCATGGTGGCGCAGGAGTGCCACACGGCCTATTCCGAGGCCATCTGCCAGGAAATCTATGTCTCCTCCTTGGAGCGCAAGACGGGAATCGCGAACCGGTCCCCGGAATACATCAATGAAAAGATCCGCGCGGGCAAGGCCGTGATCGCCCTGACGGACGAAGGCGAATTCGCCGGATTCTCCTACATCGAATCCTGGGGCGGCAAGAGTTTCGTCGCGAACTCCGGCCTCATCGTCGCGCACAAGTTCCGCGGGATGGGCCTGGCCAAGCGGATCAAGGAACAGACCTTCATCCTTTCCCGGAAACTGTTCCCGGACGCCAAGATCTTCTCCATCACCACCGGTGCGGCGGTGATGAAGATGAACTATGAGTTCGGGTTCCGGCCGGTCCCCTTCGCGGAACTCACCGACGATCCCGAGTTCTGGAAGGGCTGCGAGGGCTGCCGCCATTTCGACATCCTCAAGGACCGTGAATACAAGATGTGCCTGTGCACGGGCCTCCTGTACGATCCCAAGGAGCATCTGACCATCCATCATCCCGATGAGGCATGATTCGCGCGGGTATCATCGGAGGAGCCGGTTACACCGCCGGCGAACTGGTCCGGCTGCTGGTGAACCATCCGGCGGCGGAGGTGGCCTGGATCCATTCGGAGAGCCAGGCGGGAAAGGCCGTCGCGGAGCATCATCCCGGCCTCGTGGGTGACACGGAACTCGTGTTCACGGACCAGGTGGACCTGGAAGGGATCGATGTCCTCTTCCTGTGTTCCGCCCACGGCAAGAGCCGCGCCTTCTGGGCGGAGCATCCCTGCCCGGCCGGGCTCAAGGTCATCGACCTGGCCCAGGACTTCCGCGACGAATCCGACGGCTATGTCTATGGTCTCCCGGAGTTGAACCGGAACCGGATTGCCGGAGCGGACAAGGTGGCCAATCCCGGCTGTTTCGCGACGGCCATCCAACTTTCGCTTCTGCCGCTTGCCAAGGCGGGCCTGCTCGAAGGCGACATCCATGTGCAGGCGGTCACGGGTTCCACCGGCGCCGGCGTCAAGCCTTCCCCCACGACGCACTTCAGTTGGCGGGACAACAACCTGTCGGCCTATAAAGTACTTACGCACCAGCATCTGGCGGAAATCCGCCGGAACCTCGGGGTGGGGGACAACCTGCATTTCGTCCCGGTCCGGGGCGGCTTCCCCCGCGGCATCTTCGCCGTGTCCGAATTGGCCTGCTCCCGCTCCCTGGAGGAAGTGACGGCCCTGTACCAGGCCTTCTATGCCGATGCTCCCTTCACCTTTGTCCTCCCTGTCCCCGTGGACCTCAAGCAGGTGGTCAACACCAACAAATGCCTGATCTCCCTGGAACTCGTCGATGGCCGGCTGGTCGTCACCGCCGTCATCGACAATCTCCTGAAAGGCGCCTCCGGCCAGGCGGTCGAGAACCTGAACCTCCTGTTCTCCCTCCCCGAAACCGCCGGTCTCCGCCTGAAAGCACTGGCCTTTTGATGGCCGATCAGGTCGGCCATGACGAAACTTCTCGTCATTCCCGGCCTGACTCGAAACGTCATTCCGGGCTTGATCCAAAACGTCATTCCGGGCTTGACCCAAAACGTCATTCCGGGCTTGACCCGGAATCTAATATAAAGCAGAATGGACTTATTCAATGTATATAAACGCTGGAACATCGAGCCCGTCCGCGGGCAGGGTTCCACGTTGTGGGACGCCGCGGGGCAGGAGTACCTGGACCTGTACGGCGGCCATGCCGTCATCAGCATCGGGCACTGCCATCCGCATTATGTGGCGGCCGTTTCCGAGCAGTTGGGCAAACTCGGTTTCTACTCCAATGCGGTGCAGAACGGCCTGCAGGATGTCCTGGCGGAAAAACTGGGAAAGATCAGCGGCTATGACGCCTGCCACCTGTTCCTTTGCAACAGCGGCGCGGAGGCCAACGAGAACGCCCTGAAACTGGCGTCGTTCCATACCGGCCGCGCCCGGGTCCTCGCCTTCGGCGGTGCCTTCCACGGGCGCACCGGCGGCGCCGTGAGCGTCACGGACAACCCCGGGATCCGTGCGCCGTTCAACGCTACGGACAAGGTGACCTTCGTCCCCCTGGGCGATCTCGCCGCCGTGGAGCAGGAACTATCGACGGAAACCTATGCCGCCGTCATCATCGAAGGGATCCAGGGCGTCGCCGGGATCAAACTCCCGTCCGATGCGTTCCTGAAGGACCTCCGGGCCCTGTGCGACCGGACAGGCACCCTCCTGGTGCTGGACGAGATCCAGTCCGGCTGCGGTCGGACCGGCCGGTTCTTCGCCCATCAACACGCGGGCGTGGAGGCGGACCTCGTGACGATGGCAAAGGGCCTCGCCGGGGGCATCCCCATCGGCGCCGTCCTCATCAACCCGGCCATCCAGGCCTCCTATGGCCTTCTCGGGACGACTTTCGGCGGCAACCACATCGCCTGCGCGGCGGCCATCGCCGTCCTCGAAGTCATCGAGGCGGAGGGACTGGTCGCGCGGGCGGATAAACTGGGAGCCTGGTTCGAGGCGCAACTCGTCGGCGATCCCGCCCTGGTCGAGTACCGGGGCAGGGGGCTGATGATCGGCCTGGAGGTCAAGCCCGGATATGCCGGCCTTCGCGACCGGCTCCTCAGCGAAAAGCACATTTTCACCGGCGCTTCCGGGGCGAACGTCATCCGGCTTCTCCCCGCCTTGAACCTTCCCGAGGAGGGCGCCCGGCAGTTCGTGGAAGCGTGGAAAGCATTGACGAAATGAAGCATTTTACCAGCATGAAACAACTGGGCGACCTCCAGGCCGCCCTGGCCGAGGCCGCCTATGTGAAAGCGAACCCCTTCGCTGACCAGGCGCTCGGCCATAACAAGACCGTCCTCCTCGTCTTCTTCAACAACAGCCTGCGTACGCGCCTGAGCACCCAGAAGGCCGCCCTGAACCTGGGAATGAACCCCATCGTCCTGGACGTGAACCAGGGCGCCTGGAAACTGGAGACCGGCCGCGGCGTGGTGATGGACGGGGACAAGAGCGAGCATATCCTGGAGGCGATTCCCGTGATGGGCTCGATGTGCGACATGATCGGCGTGCGCTCCTTCGCCCGGTTCGAGTCCCGCGACGACGACTACAACGAGGTGATCCTGAACCAGTTCATCCAGTATTCGGGAAAGCCTGTATTCAGCATGGAAGCCGCCATCCGGCATCCGCTGCAGACCTTTGCGGACATCATCACCATCGAGGAGTACAAGACCAAGGCGCGCCCGAAGGTCGTGATGACCTGGGCCCCGCACCCGAGGGCCCTCCCGCAGGCGGTCCCGAACTCCTTTGCCGAGGGGATGTCGATGACGGACTACGATTTCGTCATCGCCAATCCGGAAGGCTACGACCTCGCTCCCGAGTTCGTGGGCAACGCGAAGGTGACGCACAACCAGGACGAAGCGCTGGAGGGGGCCGATTTCGTGTATGCGAAGAACTGGGCCCCGTACCGGGAGGACATCTACGGGAAGGTGGTCAATTACGACATGGACTGGACCGTGTCCAAGGAGAAAATGGCCCTCACGAACGACGCATTCTTCATGCATTGCCTGCCTGTGCGCCGGAACATGATTGTCACCGACGATGTCATCGAGAGTCCGCGCTCCCTGGTGATCCCCGAGGCGGCGAACCGCGTGGTCTCCGCCCAGACCGTCCTCAAGATGCTGCTCCAGTCGCTATGATCCGGGTGGTGAAATGCGGCGGGCAGGTCCTGGACGACGACGCCCTGCTGGAGGCTTTCTGCCGGGATTTCGCGGCCCTGGAGGGGCCGAAGGTCCTGGTCCATGGCGGCGGTGCCCTGGCCGGACGCTTCCAGAAGGCCCTCG
>JAFXMA010000059.1 GCA_017530725.1 Bacteroidales bacterium | reverse complement strand
TCGAGTTTCTCCGGAACGACCTCGATCTCCGCCAGCCGGACCAGCTTTTCGCCATACTCCCGCACGGGGATGTCGGCGCCGAAGAGCCTGCGCGCGTTGTCCGACAGGACCGCCTGCGGGTCCAGGCCCATCGCCGGGAGCCGCTGCTGCAGGGAGCCCTTCGCGGCGACCAGCGCCGGAGCGGCGACATAGGGATAGTCGGAGCCATAGAGCAGATGGTCGGCGGAGGTGATGGTCAGCAGGGAGCGGATGGCATCATCCGTCGCGGCGCCGGCCAGGTCGAAATACAGGCGGGCGATGTTGGCGTCCACATCCACCGGCTTCATGTACCCTTGCCCCACCATGACAGGCAGGAGGCCCTTGAAACGCGGAAGGGCGTTCGGAAGGAACGAGCCACAGTGCGGAACCACGACCTTAAGGTCAGGATACCGGACCAGGACATTGTGGGCGACCATGTTGAGGATGGCGCGCGTAGTTTCGGCCAGATACTCGTAGGAAGCCAGCGGTACCTCGGCAATCAGGTTTTCATTCACGGCGGAGGGCTTGTGAGGATGCGTGATGATCACGGCCTTGCGCGCATTCAGCACCGCCATCAGCGGCTCCAGTTCCGGGTCGCCCAAGTATTGGCCGTAACTGTTGGTGGCCAGTTTCACGCCGTCCGCATGCAGTACGTCCAGCACATAGATGGCTTCTTCCACCGCCCGTTTCACGTCCGGCAAAGGAAGGGCGGCGCAGAACAGGAATCGTCCGGGGTACCGGGCTTTTAGCGCGGCGCACTCCTCGTTGTACTTGCGGCAGAAAGCCGCCGATTCGGCGCCGTCCCCGAACCAGGGCTGCGGCGCCGGCATCGTCAGGACAGCCGTCTCGATACCCGCCTGGTCCATGAAGGCCAGATGCTCCTCCGCGTTCCAGCCCGGAATCGGAAAGCCTTCGTCCATCTCGGCCCCATGGGCCTTGATGAAATCCATGTAAGAAGCCGTAATGGCATGGCTGTGGACGTCAATCTGCGCCCATAACCCGGTAGCCGTGCATAACATAGCCGCCAATGCAAGTGCCAGTTTTCTCATCGTTTTCCGTTTTCCTGGGGAGGTTCCTGCCGCCTTCCGGGCATCATCGGCGTGAACATCCGGACAGTCCTGTTGCCCAGACCGTACTTTTCGCGCAAGGCGGCGGCTTCCTGCATCGCAGGAGACGCGTGATAGCGGTTCAGGGCTTCCTGATTCTCCCAACTGTCGATGAGCAGCACGCCTTCGGGATCATCGGCCGGATAGAAATAGTCATAGCCCAGGCAGCCTTCGATGGCACGGATGCGGGCGGCTATGCCGCTGCTCTCCATTTCCTCCACATATTTCCGGGCGCTGCCGTCCTGCCCGGTATAACGGATGTTGATGGTCAGTTGCTGCGCCTGGCCCGAAAGAACCGCCAGACCCAGTAGCGCGATGATTGCGCAAAGGATTCGTTTCATTTTCATAGTCCAGGGAAGTTATAAAGACAAAGTTACGGATATTTTCCCTTTTCCGGCCTTCAGGAAGGACTTTAATTCGTCCAAAGTCCCATACTCCATCTTGCCGATCCGGGTGTAACTCCAGGAATTGCTGCCGTAGAACAGGACGATCTGGTTGCCGCTGTACAGGATTACGTCGCCGGGCTGCGTGGTGATCTGAGAATTGCTGGTCGGGAGTGACCGGCCCAGGGCGCCCACCTTCTCGAAGCCGCCGTAATCGTCGGCCTCATAGGTGATGGATGCCTCGCGGAGCGCCGCGACCAGGGCCTTCGTGGCCGCATTATCCTCGATTGTCACCGGGACAGACTTCCCGGAAACGGTTATCTTGATCTGGCTGGGCATAGCGGTGTCGTCATTCCCGTTATCATTTCCGTTTTCTTCCTGCTTCTCCTGTGGCGGGTCAGGAAGGATCACCACCGGATCCTTGGTGCATGAAAGCAGCGCCAGGAGACAGAAGACTGTCGCGCGAAACATCTTACTTCAGATTCTCTTTGAAGAAAGCCTCCATCCTGTCGTAGGGAATCACACCGGCGACATCGTCGTAGAGGTCCACGTGGGAGGCGCCCGGGATGATCATGAGTTCCTTGTTGCTGCCGGTCAGGAGGCCGAAGGCATACTCGCTGAAATAGCGGCTGTGGGCCTTCTCGCCGTGGATAAGGAGGACGGGATTCTCAATCTCGCCGGCCCAGGCCAGCAGGGGCTGGTTCAGGAAACTCTGGCAGCCGATGACGTTCCAGCCGTCGTTAGAGTTGCCGCTGCGCTTGTGGTAGCCGCGCGGGGTCTTGTAGTAGGCGTGATAGTCCTTGACGAACCAGGGCGCATCGTCCGGGAGCGGGTCGATGACACCGCCGGCGCGCTCGTACGTTCCGGAAGCATAGTCCTTCGTGCGCTGCGCGGCCAGGGCCTTGCGCTTTTCCATCCGCTGGGCGGGCGTATCCTCGCTGGCGAAGTACCCTTCGACATTGACCTTGCTCATGTCATACATGGTCGATGCCACCGTCGCCTTGATGCGCGGGTCGAGGGCCGCGGCGTTGACAGCCATCCCGCCGAAACCGCAGATGCCGATGATGCCGATGCGCTCCGGATCCACCAGGTCGCAGTTGGAAAGGAAGTCCACGGCGGCCAGGAAGTCCTCCGTGTTGATGTCCGGGGAGGCCATCCGGCGGGGTTCGCCACCGGATTCTCCGGTATAGGAAGGGTCGAAGGCGACTGTCACGAAGCCTCTTTCCGCCATATGCTGCGCATACAGGCCGGAGGACTGCTCCTTCACGGCACCGAAGGGGCCGGAAACCGCAATCGCGGGAAGTTTGCCGTCGGCGTCCTTCGGGACATACATGTCGGCCGCCAACTCAATGCCGTAGCGGTTGTGGAAAGTGACTTTGCAGTGGTTGACCAACTCCGATTTCGGGAAGGTCTTGTCCCATTCCTGGGTAAGGGTAAGGGTGCTCATGATATTCTCAGTATTCGATTTGCAGGCAATCAGCAGCAGGGCTGCCAGGGAAAAGGAGAGGAACGCTTTCATCTTCATTTCTTTTTTTGCAAAGGTACGGAGCCGGCGGGAGAGTCTGCTACCGATTTTTGCCGGATATCTACCAATATCGCAGATATTTGGTTTATCAAGCGTAATTTTCTACCTTTACAGGTATTATGAAGAACACGCTGTCCGTCTCAAACCCCAATGTGTACGCCCGCTTTCTGGGCGCCCCCGTCCTGCATCCGCTGGTGAATGTCATCCATTACGACGAGGTTTCCCCCATCCATTCCAGTCTGAACCGTTATGGTGTCTATGGGCTCTTCATCCAGCGGAACTTCCCGAAGAACCTGACCTACGGAATGAAGATGTTCGATGTGCCCGACGGTTCGATCATCGCCGTCGAGCCCGGCCAGATCGGCGGAAAGGAAGATAACGGCGAGCAACTGTACATCAGCGGCTGGGCATTCCTCTTTTCTCCGGAACTGCTGCACGGCACGGACCTGGAGCCCCGGATGAAGGATTACCGCTTCTTCTCCTACTTCGCCACGGAAACCTTGAAGATGGAGCCTTCGGAATGGAGCCGGATCACCCAGTTGCTCATACAACTGCGGCACGAACTGCAGGAAAACGCCGACTCCCCCACCCTCCGTGCCGTCATCCTCGGCTATATCCGGCTCATCCTGGAATACTGCCAGCGCATCTACCTGCGGCAACTGTCCCAAGAAGACAAATCCTCATCGGACCTGCTCAAACGCTTCCATCAACTATTACGGGATTATTATCTGGAAGGCCGCCAACTGGACCTGGGCGTTCCTTCCGTCCGGTACTGCGCCGAAGAACTGGCCTATTCGGCCCGTTATCTGGGGGATGTCATCCACAAGGCCACCGGCGGCACCGCCATCGGCTACATCCATTCTTTCGTGGTCGAGCAGGGCAAGAATCTCCTGATGAACGGACACAACATCAATGAAACCGCGCACCTGCTCGGTTTCGAGTTCCCCCACCATTTCACCCGTCTGTTCAGGCGGACGACGGGAATCACGCCTTCGAAATTCCTGGGGAAGAGGTCCTAATCGACAATCTGCTCCAGCAACTGGTCGCAGATGCTCTTCATGCCGGCGATGGACGGGTGGCCGTTCTGCTTGTCGATATCGTGCAGTTCGATGAGTTGCACGCCGTAGTGCCGGCAGACCTGGCGCATGGATTCATTGACCTCTTCCTGCAACTCAGAATTCAGGATGGAATAGACCCTGGCTTTCGGATAGAGTTTCTGCAGGGTGTCCAGGAGGTAGGCCAGCGCCGGACGGAAAGTCATGCAGTCGGCCTTCGTCAAGCCCTCATACTTGTACTCGCCGAGGGGAGAACGCTGCCAGGCGTCGTTCGTGCCGCCGAATACGAAGATGATGTCGGGATCGCCGAGCATGAATACGCGGCTCAGGAAGCACGACGGAGACACATCCCTGCCGAAAAAGCCGGTCCCGCAGATGGTGGTGGCGCCCCAGGAGTTGTTTTTGTCCAGTTCATACCCCTTGGCCTTGATGTACAGGCTCCACCAGGTCTGTTCCACTTCCTTGACGTCGTTGTTGGCGTCCGGATAGAACGGACGGTAGTTGTCGGGATTGTAGCCCTGGAATGTGGAATAGGAGTCTCCCAGCACGGAGACTTTCCTGGGCTGGGCCGATGCCGCCACCGCGGCAAGGATCAGCAGGGAAAGGATGCACAGTCTTTTCATTTTCCAGATGGTCCGGTCTTTTCCGGTTTGCCGGAACAAACATACAGAATCCCCGGGATAGTTTCAAGTAATTTTTCCGATATTTGTAAAAAATAAAATAACACTCCATGAGTCCCACCCTGACTGCCCTGCTGATTCCGTTCCTGGGGACCGCCCTGGGATCGGCCTTCGTGTTCTTCATGAAACGGGAGATGCCTCCCCTCGTGCAGAAGGTCCTGCTGGGTTTCGCCTCCGGTGTGATGGTGGCGGCTTCCGTGTGGTCGCTGGTCATCCCGTCCATCGAGATGGGGAGCGGGCCGACGGCCGTCATCCCGCCGGCCGTCGGCCTGCTCGCCGGCTTCGCCTTCCTGCTGCTCATCGACTACATCACCCCGCACATCCATCCGGTCGGCGGTCCGGAAGGCCCGGAAAGCCGCCTGTCCCGCACCGCCAAGTTGGCCCTGGCCGTCACCATCCACAATTTCCCGGAGGGAATGGCCGTGGGCGTCGCCATCGCAGGCGCCCTGACCGCCGATTTCAACATGGCCGGTGCCCTGGCCCTGTCGCTGGGTATCGCCATCCAGAACGTACCGGAAGGAGCCATCATCTCCATGCCCCTCCGGGCAGAGGGGAATTCCCGCCTGAAGGCGTTCGTCATCGGCGCCTTGAGCGGCATCGTGGAGCCCCTCGGCGGTGCGCTGGTGCTGCTGCTGGCCACTTCCATCCTGGGCATCATGCCCTACATGCTGGCCTTTGCGGCCGGAGCCATGCTCTATGTGGTCGTGGAAGAACTGGTCCCGGAGTATTCCCAGGGCGCGCACTCCAACATCGGCACCATCGGTTTCGCCCTGGGGTTTGTCCTGATGATGGTGCTCGACGTCGTATTGGGTTAAACAGTCCCCCCATGAAAAATCCCGCCATGAAACGACTGCTCACTTTTTTCCTTGTCGCCCTGCCGCTGCTGCTCGCCTGCGACAAGCCCACCCAGAAAATCGTCATCCCGATCCCGAACAAGCCCACGGGCCAGCAAGGGGGAAACAACAGTGGGAACAGCGGCAACGATAGCAATGCCGGCAACGACGGCAACCAGACTCCTACGCCTCCGACCCCGCAGGAGGACATGAGCGCAATCCTGGTGACGAACCCCTATGTCGAGAAATACCTGGAGGAAGTGACCTACAAGGGCATCAGGAACGAAGAGACCAAAATCCTGGGCTACCCCGGCGGCGGTCCCGGCGAGGCCGACATCCCGCCCACGCATACGGTCAAATGGACGGCTAACGCCTCAGCGGGCCCGCTCGAACTGCTCGTCTGGGAAAGCGACTGGAGCCGGACGTACAGCCTGGCGGCCGGCACGGCCGGCCAGGTCCTGACCGGCCTGGTTCCCGGACGGGAATACCACTACAAAGTGACGGCATCCACCGGCGACAAGACCGTCGCCGAGGGATCTTTCAAGACCCGGGGCATGCTGCACCAGGTGTATTTCGAACCCCGGGGACGCAACGCGCGGGACCTGGGCGGCTGGAAGGGTCTCGGCGGTAAGACATTGGCCTTCCGCAAACTGTACCGCGGCGGCGCCATCCACGGTTCCCGCACTGACAGCACGGGGAAGGCGGAATTCCGGGCACAGGGCATCAAGGCAGAAGTGGACCTCCGGGGAGCGTCCGAGGTTCCTTCCAAGTCGCCGATGGGCGACGACATCGCCTTTTTCGCACCGGGTTTCGACAGCGGATACAATCACATGATCCGGGATAACAAGCCCAAGGTAAAGGAAACCTTCTGCTTCGTCGTGCAGTGCCTGCGGGAGAACAAACCCGTGTACTTCCACTGCTCGGCAGGACGGGACCGCACCGGAACCCTGGCCGTCCTCCTGGAAGGTGCACTGGGCGTGAGCGAAAGCGACATGGCCAAGGATTACGAACTCACCTACTTCTCACCCGAAGACTGGAGCATGTACGAGGGCTCTTACCAGCATATCATCAGCACATACAGTTTCCAGTCTATCTACGAGACGGTCTTCAAGGAGACAGACGGCGGCACCTACCAGGAACGGATCGTGAAATATCTGCTGCAAATCAGCGTTCCCCAGCAGGATATCGACGATTTGCGGGCCATCATGCTGGAATAAACCTTGGATTTGCCTCGGCGATTCGCTATCTTTGTAGAATCAACTTCATAATGACACTTAGACATGGCTAAAACCAAATTCAGGGTCGAAAGCGACCTCCTTGGAGAACTTCAGGTTCCGGCCGACGCCTACTACGGCGTCCAGACGCAGCGGGCCCTCAACAACTACAAGATTTCCACCACGCAGATGCTCCATTACCCGGAGTACATCATCGCCATCGCGTACGTGAAGATGGCCGCCGCGGAGGCCAACGCCGAACTGGGCGTACTGGACCGCACGATCGCGGACGCCATCGTGAAGGCCTGCCAGGAAATCGTGGACGGGAAG
The DNA here is from genome assembly GCA_017530725.1 of Bacteroidales bacterium. Classification (GTDB taxonomy): domain Bacteria; phylum Bacteroidota; class Bacteroidia; order Bacteroidales; family UBA932; genus Cryptobacteroides. The sequence goes on along the minus strand of JAFXMA010000059.1, from coordinate 18,939 downwards.
TTCCATGACCAGTTCCCCGTGGACATGATGCAGGGCGGTGCCGGCACCTCCGTGAACATGAACGCGAACGAGGTGATCGCGAACCGTGCCCTCGAGATCATGGGTCATAACAAGGGTGAGTACCAGTACTGCTCCCCGAACGACCACGTGAACTGCGCCCAGTCCACCAACGACGCTTTCCCGAGCGCCTTCCGTTACACCTTCGTGCGGATGAACCGCCACGTCGAGAAGGCCCTCACCGACCTGATCGCCTCCTTCCGCGCCAAGGGCCAGGAATTCAAGGACATCATCAAGATGGGCCGCACCCAGTTGCAGGACGCCGTTCCGATGACTTCCGGCCAGGAATTCAACGCCTTTGCGAACAACCTGGAAGAGGAAATCGCGAACCTCGAGCGCAACGCCGTCCTCCTGAAGGAGGTCAACATGGGCGGAACCGCCATCGGCACCGGCCTCAACGCCGTCCCGGGATTTGCGGAACTGTGCACCATCCGCCTCTCCGAATTCACGGGCGACAAGTTCGAGAAGGCTCCGGACCTGGTGGAAGCCACCCCGGACACGGGCGCTTACGTGAGCTATTCCGCTGCGCTGAAGCGTCTGGCCATCAAACTCTCCAAGATCTGCAACGACCTGCGCCTGATGGCCTCCGGTCCGCGCTGTGGCCTGCATGAGATCAATCTGCCGCCCATGGCGCCGGGTTCCTCCATCATGCCGGGCAAGGTGAACCCCGTCATCCCCGAGGTCACGAACCAGGTTTGTTTCAAGGTCATCGGCAACGACACCGCCGTCGCCTTCGCCGCCGAGGCCGGCCAGTTGCAACTGAACGTGATGGAGCCCGTCATCGTCCAGTGCATCCTCGAGAGCCAGACCTGGCTCATCAACGTGATGAACACCCTCCGCACCAAGTGCATCGACGGCATCACCGTCAATGTGGAGCACTGCTACGAGATGGTCAAGAACTCCATCGGCATCGTCACGGCCCTGAACCCGTACATCGGCTACAAGGCCTCCACCAAGGTGGCGAAGGAAGCGCTCGAAACCGGACGCAGCGTCTATGACCTCGTGCTCGAGCACGGCCTGATGACCCAGGAGAAACTGGACGAGGCCCTCGACCCGAAGGCCATGACCTCCGCGCACGCGTTCATCAAGTAGCGCCCAACTCCTTCAGACAAAAAGTCGGCCCCCATACCCTGGAGGCCGACTTTTTAATAGGGTGCCGGACTGCTAATAGCCCGGATTCTGCACGAGATTCGGGTTGTTGGCAATTTCACTGGCGGGATAAGGCAGGAGTTCGTTCTTGCCCTTCTGGAAGTGGTAGTCCACACCGGTATAGCCCTTGACATCGAAGAAACGGAGGTTGTACACCTCGTCGAAGTTGGTGCCCTTCTCATTGAGGTCGGCGCCGGTCTTGCCGGGAACATAACCGAAGAAGACGGGCAGGGTGTTGTGGTGGTCGGCGAGTTCCGTCTCCGCGTCGCCCCAGCGGACGAGGTCGAAGAAACGGGTCCACTCGCACCACAGTTCGAACCACTTCTCCTTCTTCACATTAGCCATGTTGAGGGAGGAATAGGTCGGAGCACCGGCACGCAGGGCGATGGAATTGAGCGCGTCAAGGCCCTTGCCGCTGGTCTCGCCCAGTTGGGCGCAGGCTTCGGCATAGAGGAGCAGGACCTCCGCATAGCGGAAGTAACGGCGGTTCACCTTGTCGTAGTCATAACTCTTGTTGTACATGTCCTCGGGCACCATCGTGAACTTGCGCTGCCAGAATCCGGCAGTCGCCGTGCAGTAATCCACGTCGTAGCGGTTCGGGCAATTCTTGTCCGGAACGGCCATGGAACTTTCCTTCAGGTACTTCTCACGGGCATCCTCGGGCTGCCTGAGGGAACTGAACTCGACCAGGCCCATGTCCTGGAGCGTCTCATAGTCGTAGATCCAGGCCTTGAAACGGTTGGAGTGGATGCCTTCATTCTCGATGATGGCGCGAAGGAACTTGATGGTGGGCGTGTAGTGGTTCCAGCCGGAACCGTACTCCTTCAGGTAGGAACCCTCCCGGGTCTTGAACTTGTCGATACGCACCACGGTGTAGGCACCCCACTGGTCCTTCGTACGGACATCCTTGTAGTTGCTGTCGGTCGTGATGACGTTGGTCTCGAAGATGGACTCGCAGTTGTGGTTGCCCGCCGAGGTGAAGAACAGGTCAGCGAGTTGGTCGCCCGGGATGAGGGCGTACTTGCCGGAGTTGATGATCTGCTCGAGCGTCGTCTTGGCCCCGGCATAGTCGCCGGTGAACACCTGGGCCTTGCCCTTCAGCGCGAGGGCGAACTCCTTCGTGGCACGGACGACACTCTTGTCGTTGACGTTGCTCTTGCTCTGGAGCGCATTGGAAGCGAGGGCGTCGTCGAGCGTCTCGATGATGAATTTCCAGACCACTTCCGGACTCTCGGAGTTGGGCATCAGGAAGTCTTCCTTGTTCTTGAGGACATGGTCCACGATCGGCGGGCGGCCGAACATGTTCACCAGGAACATATAGGCCCACGAGCGGATGACCTTGGCCTCGGCGACCGCCATCTTCATCGTCGTGGAATTACCCTCGGAGAAATGGTCGATCACCAGGTTGCAGCGGTTCACCATCGAGAACAGCGCATTGTAAGGCGTGCGGATGTACTTGTTGGCGTTGTCATACGTATAGAAAAGGAAGTGATTGGCATCACTCACCTTGTAGCCGTCGTCGCAGTTGTACACCTCATCGGAGATCTGGCTGAGGACGGCGAAGAAATACGTGTAGAACTTGCTTTCCACAGAGTGGTAGATGCTGGCATAGACGCCAGCCAGGGCCTCGAGGCAGGCCTCGTCCGAAGTGTAGAAGTCCTCATCGCTGGTGACACCCTTCTGCGGGATGTCCAGACGGGACTGGTCACAGGAAACGACAGTCAGGGCGCACAGGGCGGCGGCAAGGGCCAAAATATACTTTTTCATATGCGTTGTCCAGTTTTAGAATGAAAGATTGAGACCGAACATGATTCTCTTGGCGGTCGGATAGGTACCGCTGTCAAGGCCGCGGCCGGATCCGGAGTCGCTGCCGGCGACGGACGGATCGAATCCGAGGTAGTTGCTGAAAGTGAAGAAGTCATCCAGCGAGGTGTACACGCGGACGGAACTGAGACCGATTTTCTTCAGGAGATTGCGCGGGATGTTGTAACCGAACTGGATCTGGTTGATCCGGAAATAGGAGCCGTCGAAGATCGTCGCGGTGGACCGGACCATGGAAGTGGTGTTGATATGCTTCGGAGCCGGGAAGCGGGCGTTGTCGCCGGGCTTCTTCCAGGAGTCGGTGTAGAACTGGACCGGGAGGTTGCGGCCGACATAGTCGGGACGCAGGCCGGCGAACCAGATCTTGTTGCCCTGGGAGCCGCTGCCGAAGACCGTCAGGTCGAAGCCCTTCCATTCGGCGCTGAGCGTGATGCCGTAGGTGAAGTCCGGCTGCGCGGACCCGACAAAGACGTAGTCGTTCTCGTTATAGGCGCTGTCCCCGTTCTGGTCCGTGTAGATCGGATCGCCCGTCTGGGGATCTACGCCTTCATACTCCACGGCGAAATAGGCCCAGACCGGATAATCCTTCTGGAAACGCGTGGCGTAGTGGCAGTTGCCGATCTCGGTACCGTTGATGTGGGTCAGGGTCGGATCCAGGTAGGTCACCTTGTTGGCGTTGCGGGAAAGGTTTCCGCTGATGCCGTAGCCGAAGTCACCGATGGTATCTTTCCAGCCCAGTTCCAGTTCGACACCCGTGTTGCGGACCGATCCGGAATTCATAAACACCTTGTCAAAGCCCGTGATATAGGGAGGCGTGACTTCGACGATCAGGTCGTCGGTGTTCTTGAGGTACCAGTCGAGCGTCATGGTCAGGCGGTCCCGCAGGAAACGGGCGTCGAGACCCGCGTCATACTGCTTGGAGGTCTCCCACTTGAGGTCCGCATTGGCAAGTTTGGTGGGGTAGGAAGCGTTGGTGATCTTCGGATCGTTCTCGAGTTGATAGACACTGGCGCCGATCTTGACCGTCGTGGCATACTGGTAGCCGCTCAGGACGTTGACGTTACCGTTGATACCCCAACTGGCACGGAGTTTCATGAAGGAGAGGACATCCTTGCTGATCCCCTTCATCCAAGGCTCGTTGGAGATGGTCCAACCGAGCGAGACGGACGGGAAGAAACCCCAGCGGTTCTTGGCGGAGAGTTTCGAGGAGTCGAACGCATCGGCACGGAAGGAGGCCTGGATGAAGTAGCGGTTGTTGTAACTGTATCCCAGACGGCCGAAGTAGGAGATGGAGGCGGACTTGGACGCGGTACCGCTGACCGTCTTCACGGCATCGGTATGGGTGTAATCGAGGTAGCGGAAGTTGGGCTCGTACTCGGTGAGTTTATCCACGCTGGTGCTCATGTTCCGGCCGTTGCTCTCGATGTAGGACATACCGGCCATGGCGTCCAGTTTATGGACGCGTGCGAAGGTATGGGTATAGTTGACGAAGTTTTCCCACTGGTAGCGGAGGCCGTAGGTGATGTTGTCGGAAAGGCCGTAGGTCGTCCGCTGGTTCACACCGTTGATATAATAAGGCTCGTTGTAGGTATTGTTCTCGTTGACCCAGAAGGAATAACCCAGCCGCGACGTGAAGGTGAAGCCCTTGAACGGGGTGATGTTCGCGTAGAGGGTGCCGTTGAGATTGTAGTTCTCGGAGGAGCCGGCGGTCTGGGTATAGATGTTCGCCAGCGGGTTGGTGGTACGCTCGTTGAACATCGAGGTGGTGATGTATTCGCCCGTAGGGACCGTCAGGATGTCATAGCCGTTGTCCAGCATGTCCTGCATATACCGAGGCATATTGCCGGGCGAGGCCAGCGGCGGGGTGAGCGGGTCAAGCGTGAAGACACCGGTCATCGTTCCGCCCATCCGGCCCAGGCCCGAAGGACTCTTGCGGATCTGGAAGGTGTTGGTCGTACCGATCTTGAGCCATTTCTTGATCTGGTAGTCGGCGTTGAGTTGGAAGTTCAGGCGGTTGAACACGTCCCGATCGCCATAGACCATACCGTTGTTGTGGAGGTAGGACATGGACGTGTACAGGCTTCCCTTCTCGTTACCGCCCTGGAAACCGACGGTATGCCGCTGGGCGGCGCCGCCCGGGAACATGAACTTGAACCAGTCGGTGTCGGTCTTTCCGTCCCAGTAGTCGTCGAGGGTTCCCTGGGAGAGCGCTCCCGCAGTCATCATGAAGTCCTTATACTGCGCCGCGTTCATCGTGGTCGGATGGAAGCCGAGTTTCTGGATCGTATAACTGCCGTTGTAGAACACGCGGCCCGTGCCTCTCTCGCCGGTCTTGGTGGTGATGACGACCACGCCGTTACCCGCCTGGGCGCCATAGATGGCGGCGGAGGCGGCGTCCTTGAGGATCTCGATGCTCTTTACGTTCTGGGGATCCACGGCGCTGAGGCTGGAAACCTGGAGACCGTCGACGATATAGAGCGGGTCGCTGGCCGAGCCGGAGTTGGAGGAGATACCACGGATGCGGATCGTGCCGATGGAACCCGGATCGCCGGAGGAGGAGATGACCTGGACGCCGGAGGTCTTGCCGGCGAAAGCCGCGGCGACATTATCGACCGAACGGTTCTCGAGGGCTTCGCTGTCCACGGATGCGATCGCGCCCGTGACGTCGCTCTTGCGCTGGACGCCGTAACCGATGACGACGGTCTCTTCGAGGACTTCGGTGTCTTCCTCCATCACGATGGTGAAGCGGGTCTGGTTGCCGACGGCAATCTCCTGGTCCTTGTAGCCGATGGAGGAAATGACGATGGTGGCACCGGATTTCACGGTCAGCGCGAATGAGCCGTCATTGCCGGTGACGGTACCGTTGGTGGTTCCCCTTTCAACGACGCTGGCGCCGATCATGGGACCGACATTGTCGCTGACAGTACCGCTGATCCTTACCTGCGCCAGGAGCGGGAAGCCCACGCACAGGAGAAGAATCAAAACAAACAGTTTTCTCTTCATACTGCAGTTGTTTTAGTGATTGTTGGTTAGTAAAAATGGTTGGTTTCAGGTGTGGCAAGCCGGTTCCGATGCCCGAAATGTACCAGACAAGCGGGAACCCGACCTAGCGAAGATACGACGAAAAATAAACAATAACAAAAAATTATTTTTTTAATTGATTGGATTTTAATTATTTTTGTAATGATAGATGCCCCTGGACGGAAAAAGCATCTATCCTGACTAACCACATGAAAAAAATCCTGATTCTGCTCTTTTCCCTCCTGCTCCTGCCGGCCGCCGCGCAGCCCAAGCACAAGAATTTCACCGTTTCCGTCTATGTCCGCGCGTACGAAGTGGACAAGATGAAGGACACCCAGTGGCTGGAATCCACCTGGAAGACCATCTCCAGCCAGTTGGACGTGGACAAGATCTACCTGGAAACCCACCGCGACATGCTCCTGGTGGAAGACGCCACGCTCGAGAAAGCCAAGAAGTTCTTCGAGAAGCAGGGCCTCGAGGTCGCCGGCGGCATCACCTACACCATCAGTGAGCCCAACGATTTCGAGACCTTCAGTTATTCGGACCCGAAGGACCGGGAATGGGTGAAGAAGGTGGCGGAGACGACGGCCCGGCATTTCGACGAACTGCTGCTGGACGACTTCTTCTTCACCAGCAGCAAGAAGGACGTGGAGATTGCCGCCAAGGGAAACAGGAGTTGGACGGCGTACCGCCTGGAGCGGATGAACGAGGCCGGCCGAAACCTGGTCGTCGGCCCCGCGAAAGCCGTGAACCCGAAGGTCAAGTGCATCATCAAATACCCGAACTGGTATGACGATTTCCAGGGCCTCGGCTTCAACCTCGAATGGGGGCCGCAGATTTTCGACGGGGTGTGGACCGGCACGGAAACCCGTGACCCGGCTGGCAACCAGCACCTGCAGAACTACCTCAGTTACAACATCATGCGCTACTTCGAGAACATCTCCGGCGGCCGCAACGGCGGTGGCTGGGTGGACTCCGGCGGCATCAACATGAGCATGGACCGCTATGCGGAGCAACTCTTCCTCACGGCCATCGCGAAGGGCCGGGACGTGATGCTGTTCGCCTACAACCAACTCCTGGACGTCAAGTTGAACCCGATGTTCCGCGCTCCCTGGCAGGACCAGGGCACGAGTTGGAGTTATGACGAGATGACGGCCCCGTTCAAGAAAGGGAAGGAGACCGTCACGCCTACGACCATGGCCCGCATCGCGGACATCGTCCTGCGCAAGGCCGACGACCTGGTGGGCAAACTGGGCAATCCCGTCGGCATCCACTCCTATAAGGTGTACCACCAGCCCGGCGAGGAGTTCCTGCAGAACTACCTGGGCATGATCGGTCTGCCGATGGATATGTATCCGGCCTTCCCCGAGGGCCGCAAGACCGTCCTGCTGACCGAGCAGGCGGCGGCCGACCCCGCCCTGACCGAGAAGATCGACCGGCAGTTGAAGGCAGGCGGCGACGTCTTCATCACGACCGGCCTGCTGAAGGCGGTCCCCGAGAAGATCGCCCCCATCTGCGAACTCCGCTGCGACGACCTGAAGGCCATCGTCAACGACTTCGGCCGCTATGGCAAGAGCGAGCGGGACATCCTCATCCCGCAGGTGCGCTACTGGACCAATGACAGTTGGGAGGTCGTGAGCGCCGGCCGTCCGCTCACCGGCGGCGTTTCGGGCTGGCCCATCCTGCACCGTTGCATCTATTCCCAGGGCACGCTCTATGTCCTGACCATCCCGGACGACTTCGGCAACCTGTACGACTATCCGGAGGGTGCGCTGAACGAGATCCGCCGGCGGATGAGCCGCGACATGGACCTCTACCTGGAGGGTCCCGCGAAGGTCGGCCTCTTCCTGTATGACAACAAGACGGTCATCGTCGAGAACTTCAACGACGAGCCGGTGCCTGTCAAGTTGGTGGGAACGGCCGGTCTGAAGAAACTGACCGACCTGGAGACCGGAGAGACCATCGACGCGGTCCAGGACCAGATTCCCGCCTTCGCCCGACGCCGGACGGAACCGGCCAGCAAGGCCGCGATGACGGTCAAGCCGCACTCCTATCGCGCCTTCCGGTACGAATAGGCGCTGTTTCACCGAAATGAAAAGTCCGGTGGCGGTCGAGAACCGTCACCGGACATTATTTTGAAAGAAACTCAGCGTATGTCTTTCAGGAGTATGGCCTGGAAGGTCATGTGCGCCTGCGAACTCTCGTAAAGGATGCCGACGGTCTTCCTGTCAATCATCGTAAGGCAGGAATAGCCCCATCCGTCGCCTTCGTCCAGCAGGCATTTCCGGGTCCAGGTCTTTCCGCCATCCAGGCTCATCTGGACCGTGATGTTCTTGCGGTCGTTCGCGTCCGCGGGATTGGAGAAGAGCAGGATGTCCTGCTTCAAGGCGTTCTCGGAAGCCCGGACTTTCAGCAGGCTGGCCATGCAGACGGGTTCCACGAGTTTGCCGTCCGACACGTGCGGGGTCCAGGTACGGCCCATATCCTTCGTCACATACACGGCACGGCCGGTCCCCCGGTTGTCCCGCATGTTGAGCATCAACTCGCCGGGTGCGATTTCGGCCACCTGGGACTCCGTGGTGTTGATCTTGGCATATTCATGGACGTGCCAGGTGAGGCCCCGGTCGGTGGAATACATGATGCCGGCGGCCGGAGTCCGCTCCGGTTCCGGCTCCTGGTGCTGGAACGGGACGACGAGGGTGCCGTCGTCCATCGTGATGCCGCGGCCGGGCCCCTGGAAGGTGAAATTCCAGGCTTCCTGCTTGACCTGCCGCGTCAGATTCACGGGTTCGGACCAGGTGAGGCCGTCGTCCGTGGAGCGGACCATCATCAGTTGGGGCGTGGTAGCGGGCTCGAAGCCGCTGCCGGCCGTCCACCAGGCCGCCTTGCCGGCTTCGCCGCCGTGCGTCCAGGCCGCAAACACGAGCAAGTCTCCCGTCACTTCATCCAGCAGGATGCAGGGGTCGCCCACGCCATTGACATTCTGTGGCAGGCCGCCCCACTCCCCCATGTCCATCGCGACAATCATCGGCCCCCAGGTTCGCCCCCCGTCCGTGGAGCGGCTCACGCCCACATCGACATGGCCCTGCAGGTCGCGGGAATTCTCATGCCGGATATCATATACGCCCACGAGCGTTCCTTTCTTCGTGGTCACCAGGCCGGGGATCCGGTAGGCGGCCACTCCGTCGTCGCCGGCGGTGCGTACCTTGCGGGCGAGCCGGTGCTTCTGGGCGCCATCCTCCTGGATGGAAAAGCCTTTCGCCCTGATTTTCAGGGAGAAAGGCTTCCGGATATCTTTTACGCGAGCCGCGTCCAGATTGATATACAGCATCCCGTCCCGGACCTCCCAGGAACGGAGGGCTTTGCGGCGCAGTCCGCGGAGAGAGACCTTGAGAACAGGTTCCGCCCCTTCCGGGACTGTCACCGTCGCCACCGGGACGTCCTTGTCCTGGATGACGGGAACCTGGCAGTGATGGATCTGGATGGTGGCCGCGGCGACGAGTGCGGCGAGATAAGTCAATAGCATAGTGTCCGTGTTGGTTCCGTAAAAGTACGGAAAAACACGGACACTTCCAATCAGACGTGCAGGTATTCCGTCGACACGACCCCCAACGCGAACAGGACACCCACGACCACCAGGATGACGAGCCAGAGGACGAAGATGACCAGGCCGGGACGCCATTTCGGCGGCTTGAAGCCGAAGATCAGCAGAATACCTCCGTAGATGAGCCAGATCAGGGGCAGGATGACAGCCAGGATGACGAGAATCAGGATCCAGGGCGTGTTGACCATGTCATAGAAGATCGGCACATGCACGGACATGTCGTCCAGAAAGCGGTCGAGGGGGGCGCTGAACAGCGTCGGTCCCTTCAGGCCGATGACGGACACCGACGCCAGCCCGGACACGCCGCCGAGCAGGAGGATGATGCCGAGGATCAGGAGGATGATCTTCCCCAGTTCGTTGCCATGCCCGCGGACCGTGTCGGTCACCTCGCGCATTCCACGCCGGGCCGCGTCCCCCATCTCCTCGACCCCGTTGCGGATGTTGCGCTGGATGTCGTCCAGCGTGCCCGCATCTCCTTTCATCGCCCAGCGCTCCTGCGCCGTGCGGGCCGCCGGCATCGCCAGCCACAGGATGGCGTACACGGCGAATCCGGACAACGACCAGACCCCTTCATCCGCCCCGGTGAAGAACAGCGCCAGGGTGATGACACAGAAGATGATCCGCATGGCCACCACGTCGAAATTGAAATAGTTCCCCAGACCGGCGCAGACACCGGCGATCTTCTTGTTCTCCAGGTCGCGGTAGAGTTTCTTCGGGGGCCGGGCCTGTGCCTCCGCCGGATCCGGGTCGTCGGCCTCGATCCGCTCGGGACGGCCGAGGATGCCGATGATGCCCTGGATGTCGGTCAACGTGGCGACGCCGTTCCGTCCGCAGCGTTCCAGCAGGAGTTCGGCCATCCGTTCCTCGATGCCTTCCATGATCTCCTTGCCGCCCGGCTTGCCCAGGTAATGGGCCTCCAGGTTCTTCAGATATTGTCCCACCTCCTCGGCGGCGGCTTTCTCGAGCGTGAAGGCATAGCCTCCGATGCTCACTTTCTCGATTTCAGTCATTTCTTGAGTGTTTCTATACTATCCACCATTTCCTGCCACGCGGCATCCATCTCAGCGAGTTGGGTGCGGCCTTTCTCGGTAATCCCATAGTACTTCCGGGGAGGGCCTTGCGTGGACTCCTCCCAACGGTAGGTCAGCAGGCCCTGGTTCTTCTGCCGGATAAGCAGGGGGTACAGGGTTCCCTCCACCACGATCATGTTCGCGGCCTTGAGGGAGTCGATGATGCTGGAAGCGTAGGCTTCCTGCTTGCTGAGAATACACAGGATGCAGTATTCCAGCACGCCCTTCCGCATCTGGGAACGGACATTGTCGGTCGTGCTCTCCATAAGGCTATCGGTTATAAGTGTCCTGCGCGTAGTTCGTGAAACGCGCCATGTTCTCCGCGGTGGCAGGGATGCCCCGCATCTCGCACTGCTGCGCGGGAGTCAGGGCCTTGGGGATGGCGATCCACAGGACCAGATAGATCCAGAATCCGGAGGTGCCTGCGAGGAGAGCCACCAGCATGATGATCCGGATGATGGTCACGTCGATGTTGAAGTACCAGGCCAGGCCGGAGCACACGCCGGCCACGCCCTTGTTCTCCATGTCACGGTACAGTTTCCGGGGGGGCTTGTCCTCGGAGAAGGCCTGGGAATAGGTGTATCCTGTCTCAGGCGAGCCGTCGGGCATGCCGAGGGTGGACACGACCTTTTCCACCATCTCGAGGGTGACCACGCGGGAGGTCTCCCCCACTTCCTGGAAGAACAGGTCGGAAATCCGGCTTTCGATATCGTCCATCACCTCCGCCTTCTGGGACTCGGGAACGGTCAACTTGGCCTTGAAGTTCCGCAGGTAGGCATCCAGGCGGTTGTAGGCATCGTCGTTGAGGGTGAAGTTGCGCCCTCCGACACAGGCATTTGTCACTCGTTTCATATTGCACAAAATATTTGTTACTGCAAAGATATAAACTTTTTTTGATACTTTGCAATACAAAGTACTTAAATTTTCAAAAAAATGTTCCGTTCCCCCGGGAAAAGGGAGAACGGAAACTTTCAAAGTGCCTGATTGAGAGGCAGAACCGCCTTTAGATCCGCCTATCGGACATCGGCCTGGTATTGGATGGCCTGCCCCGGAACAAGATGGTCACAGGAGATGGAGGGACGGTCGGACGGTGCCGCCTTGCAGGGAATACGAACCCATACCTCATCGCCGGGCATCAGCGTGCGGAGATTGAGGTCTCCCCTGACGCCGGCCACTTCGACGAAGGCATCCCGGTAGATGGGGGCGACGCCCGTATTGGCGATGAGTACGGCGGCGCTTTCCCCTTCCTTGATCCGGAAGTCACGGACCTCGAAGCGGTACCCCATGGCCATGGAGGCCTCCTTGAGCCGCGCGTCGCTTTGTTTGCCCGGCTGGTCGGCTGCGATGATGAAGGACATGTGGACCTTGGCGGCCAATCCCTCAAACGTCCTGCCGTACATTCCCTTGGCATCCAGGCAGTGTTTCTGGTCGTAGGAAGAATAATAACTGAATTCTCCCCCGGCAGGTCCTTTCCGGTAGCGCTCTTTCCCGAAGAACGACCAGCATTCCCAGTTGTAGCCGTCCCAGTCCTCGCACATGAAAGAATCGTCGAAATTACCGAATTTCAAATCCAGGAGGGATCGGGTACCCGGGAAGGGAGACCCGTACGAACCGTCGGCAGCATCGATGGAAATCAGCCACGGCGTATCCTGGAACCACTCATCCATCAGAGGCAGAAACGCTTTCTGGAACGCTGTCGAAGGGAAAGTCTGTCCTTCTATATAAAGGCCGTCATAGACATGGTATTCGGCCCAGTGGCCGAAACCGGTCTCCACGAAAGCCAGACGGGGGTCTCTGTCATATCTTTCCGCAAAACGGCGATGGAATTCCCGGTGGAAACGCTGCAGTTCTTCGCAGCGCCAGTCGGGATACTCGGTGTCCGGCTGGGAGTGGCCGTCGGCCTGGGCCCACCTGGCTTCATAGCCGGGAAGCGCCTTGATGTAATCCGGGACGGCGGAGGCATACCCCGGATACGTATACCGGAAACGGACCACCGCCTGATGCCCCCGCGATGCCACATCGGCCAGCAGCCGGTCCATGGCATCCCAGTTGAATTCGTCCTGCCTGGTGCACACTTGATTGTAGAGCATGTAGGCATACTCCAGTTGGATGTAGTCCGCCCTGGACTTGCTGTCGCTCCACAGCACCAGGCCCGTCATCGGTTGCACCTGGGTGACGGTTGACTGCAGAGGGATGCGCTTGCCGTACTCCGCCGCGGCGGGATCGTCCGCCTCCGGTCTGTTCCCGCAGGTGCAGGAAACCAGGAACAGGGCGAAGAGAAGAAGGGGGCTTCTCATCACTTACTCCCGGCTGAAGATGAAGACGCAACTGATGGCGGCCACGATGCCGATAATCTGCGGCAGCGTGGGAACGGCGGCGTACAGGATCAGGGAGATGACGCACATGATGACCGGTGCGCAGGCGTCAGCCAGCGGGGCCACGATCATGGCCTTGCCATAGCGGTTCGCATACACGAGCGTGAAGGCGCCGATGGAATTCAGAATCTGCACGAAGAACACCTTGGTCAGTTCTCCCCAGCCCTGGTCGGTCATGCAGGAGCCGTCGCCCATGAAAAGGACCACGGGGATGAGCAACACGGCCGCAGCGGCCATGTACACGAACACGCTCTCGGCGTCCGGCGTGGAGTTATTGGCCAGTTTCATCACGAAAGCCTGGATACCCCACGAGATGAACACCACCGAAGCATACAGGATCCACACCCAACTCTTGACCGCCCCGTCGGTGTTATCCGGAAGTGCGAAACAAACCAGGGCGACAAAGGCCAGGACGATGCCCAGGATACCCAACTTGCTCACCCGTTCCTTCAGGAAAACCGTCGAGAGGAGGACGGTCACGATGGGCGCTACGGAGATCATCGGCATCACCAGGTACGCCGGGGCGTAGTCCAGGGCCAGGAACAGCACCAACTGACCGCCGGCGCCGAGCAGGCCCACGGCCATGCTCAGCAGCGCGGGCTTGGCGCGCATGTCCAGTTTGAACCGGATGTTGACGAGCGCCGCCAGGGCGCAGGGGACCATGCTCAGGGCCCACACGACGTAAACCAGATTCTTGGGAAGGGTGGTCTGGTCGCTGAAGGCGCCCCAGATGCCCCAGGTGATCATCGTCACCAGGGCATACAGCAGCCACGTGTTTTTCTTCTGTGCCATATCCTACTTGACAAAACTTGCGATCAACCGGCCCCATTCGTCGTTTTCCCGGATGCCGGTGAAGGCGTCGGAGCCCGGGCCCCAGGCATAGACGGGGACAGCGATGCCGTTGTGGCTCTCGCTGCCGAAGGCGACGCCGATACGGCCTTCCTCCAGGTTTCCGTCCTGCAGGGTCAGGCATCCGGTGTTATGGTCGGCGGTAACGACCACGAGGGTGTGACCGTCGGCGGCCGCCCAAGTCAGTACGTCGCCGATCGTGCGGTCAAAGTCCAGGAGTTCCTCCATCGCCTTTTCGATATCGTTCCCGTGCAGCCAGTCATCGATGCAGGATCCTTCCAGCATCATCACGAAACCCTGGTCTCCGCTTTCACGGGAGAGAATGTCCAGCCCACGGGTCACGGTGCGCCGGTACAGGTCACCGCGTTCCATCGCGACAGGAAGGTTGTCCGGTGCGAGGATACCGATGACCGGCAGGTCCGCCGCCATCAGGTCCTCTTCGGTCAGGGCGACGGTATAGCCCGCAGCCGCCATTTCCCGGGTAATGTCCCGGTTATCCTTCCGATTGACGGTAAACCAATCCAGACCGCCGCCGGAGAGATAGTCCACCCCGCAGGTGACGTAATCCGCAATCAGGTCGTCCTGGTTGTACCGGTACTCGTTGTGACAGCAGAAATCGCAGGGGGTGGCGTCGGCGAAGTGGCAGGTAACAACCACGCCGGTCTTCTTGCCCAGTTCTTGCGCCTTGACCAGCATGGATGCGAGGTCCGTGGAGTCAGCCGCCGTGCCCACATGGCTGTAGGCGGTCTTCTGGCCGGCCGCGAGGGCGGTTCCGCCCGCACCGGAATCCGTAATCAGTTCGTTCGTACACCAGGTCCGGGAAAGGCCGATGGAGGGGAACCGGTCCAGGTTCAGTTTGCCGTGGTTCAGGACCCAGGCGCAACTGACCTGCTCCAAGCCCATGCCGTCACCGATCATGAGGATGACATTGCGCACCTCGTTGTCCACCGGTGGCATGGCCACATCGACAATCTCGTACGGGTTGGGCGTGGCATAATATTGCAGTGTTTTACCTTCCTCCCTGCGCTTGCAGGAGACGGCCAGCACGATGGCGGCAAGGCCGAAGACAGCGATTCTTTTCATAGGGGTTTTACAGCAAATCGTTCACGCCAATCAGGTTGAACGCCCGGAAATACTTGTCCATGTCGCGCTCGATCCGGCCCAGGACCACTTCTTCCGCATCGACGCCGAGGCGGTTCAGATTGTCATACAGGAAACCGCGCGCAGCGAGGGGCCGGGGCTCCTGCCAGATGTAGCGGCAGCAGGTGGCGACAATCCAATCCTGGCGCTCCGGGGTCAGTTCATGGAGGTCCTTGCCCTTTTCGTCCTCATGGAGCCATTTTTCCCAGCGGTGGGACTCGTGGACGGCTTCGAGGAGGGTTTCGCGCATCCTGGAGGGAACGGCGATGCGGCCTTTCGCCTCGTATTCCTTCTCCAACTGCTCCAGTTCGCAGAGGGCGCGGTATTCGCCCATCGTGAATTCAGGGCCGACGTTGGCGGCACCCATGCCGCAGAGGGGATACTCCTCGGGGTTAGCCACATCATCGGTATAATGACCTTTGATGTAGCTACCCAGAGGACGTACCTTCGATGTGAGGCGCCGTGCCACTTCTCCGTCGAACACCGTCGTGTCCAGGTCGGTGCCCACTTTCCCGACGATGAAGCAGGGCCAGACATCATCCAAACCAACGTTTACCAACCCTTTTTTCAAATCCTTGATGAAAGTGTCGAAAGTAGTTTCATCCGCGAGGCCGCCGTGGACTTCCTCGGTGCCCACTTCATAGGAAATGGAGGGAAGGCCCCGCTGCTTGCGGAAGTTCTCCACATGGGCGATCAGTTCCACGGTGCGGGCGGCGACCAGGTGGATGTCGATGATCTCCCCCTTGGGGACGTTGATGTCCACGGTGGGATCCACGTGGATGAGGTCGTAGCCGGCGAGGACTGCCGCCTCGAAAGACTTCTTGACGCCGTCCATGGCGTCCTTGACCGACCATTTCTCCGTGCGCTGCTTATCCTTGAGCCAGGGGCCGCCATGGTCGATGGCGATGATGACGGGGCCGGTGAAGTTCACCCGGGCGGTCTCGAAACGGACCAGCCGCGTAAACTGCTCCTGGGTCATCCCGGTATAGCCGCCGTCACAGTCCACCTGGTTGAGCGTCGCAGCGAAGTAGATCGGCGCATTGTTGCGCTTGGCCGCACGCAGGGAGGCGCGGATGACGGACGGGGAGTTGGGGCAGGCGGCGAAAATGGTGCGTGGTATGCCGCTTTCGCGCTGGAGTTCATCCAGCCGATGGAGTAGATTTTCTGTCTTGGCCATAATTCAAATAAATGAAACGGTACTTTTGCAAAAATAGACAAAACGAAGCACAAAACCTTTCGATTTCCGCTTCGTTTTTTCCCGTAGGACATGCCCGAAAGGCGAATATTCCTTATAAATTGCTTATTGACAATTATTTAACTAAATTTAAAAAACGTTTCAAAGGGTTACGATTCATTCCGCCATCCGTCATACCGGAATGATCTCCACATTCACTTTCGAGGATTTGAGTTGCCCCCGTACGCTGGACGAGAGGTGGCTGTCCGTAATAATGGTGTCAATCTGGTCGATGGAGGTGATGAAGGCAAAAGCCCTTTTGTTCACCTTGGAAGAATCGAAGATGGCGATGACCTCGCGGGCCCGGGAAATCATGACCTGATTGGTGCTGGCTTCTTCCACGCTGGGTGTGGAAAGGCCGTCCTCCACACTGAAGGAATCCACGCCCAGGAACAGTTTGTCACAGTAGAAAAGTTTCAGGTTGGACTCGGTCAGAGGCCCGACCGTGGCATAGTTGGGCTCCCGGACGGCACCGCCCAGGAGAATCACCTTGAAGCGCTTGTATTTCAGCGCTTCCATCATGATGTTCGCAGAGTTCGTGATGATGGTCAGGTCCTGGAAACGGTCCAGGTTCTTCGCCACCTGCAGCGTCGTCGTCCCGGCATCCAGGAGAATGGTGTCGCCTTCCTTGATATGGGCTGCGGCCGCACGGCCGATGGCCTCTTTCTCACGGGAGTTCACCAGCATCTTGAAATGGATGTTCCGTTCTTCGGATTCGTCGGACACGACGTTGGTATTCATGATGGCCCCGCCATGGACCCGGACGAGGAGTTTCCGCTCCTTCAGGATTTTGAGGTCTTTCCGGATGGTCACTTCCGAAACCCCGAACCGTTTGCTGAGTTCGGACACGTTGACGGAAGACTCCTTGCGCACTTGCTGGAGAATGGCGGAACGCCTCCCCTGGGCTGAATCGTAGATATTCATTTCGGTTTAGATTTGTACAAAGATACGTTTTATCTTAAATGAAACCAATCAAAACGTTTTTTTTGCGAACAATCCGCCTATAGAAAGCGAAAAACGAAATGTTTTGCAGATATTCGCAAGACAAAACACCTTGATATGAAACAGTATGACATCGCAGCCATCGGCGAACTCAATGTGGACATCATCCTGAACGGCATCGAATCGGAGCCGGAAATCGGAAAGGAAAAGTTCTGCAAGGACATGATCGTGACGCTGGGCAGTTCCACCGCCATTTTCGCCGCCAATGCTGCAGCCCTCGGCAGCAAGGTCTGTTTCGTGGGCATGGTCGGCCAGGACGCTTTCGGCGAACTGGTGAATACCTCCCTCCAGGCCAAGGGCGTGGATACCGCTTACCTGATTCACGGCAGCACGCCCACCGGCGCGACCATCTGCATGAATTACGGGGAGGACCGCGCCAATCTCACATACCAGGGCGCGATGGACGTGATGGGGTTCGACGACATCGACCCGGCCGTCTTCGCCCAGGCCAGGCACATCCATCTGTCATCGCTGTTCATGCAGAGCGGACTGCTCCGGGATATCCACAGGATCCTGGATGCCGCGGCCGGGAACGGAGCCACCGTTTCGCTGGACACGCAGTGGGACCCGCTTGAAACGTGGAATCTGGATTACAAGACCGTCCTTCCCAAGGTGACGGTGTTCCTGCCGAACGAGAAGGAACTCCAGGCCCTGACCGGTGCCGGGGACCTGGAGGACGCCATCGCCGCCGTCCTCCCCTACCTGGGCGGCGTGATGGTGGTCAAGTGCGGATCCAAGGGATCCCTCCTGGTCCGGAAAGACGGCTCCCGGAAACAGTTGGACGCCTTCCTCAACGCGGACGTCGTGGACGCCATCGGCGCCGGGGACAGTTTCAATTCCGGTTTCGTCAGCGCTTTCGTGAAGGGGATGTCCCCGGAGGAATGCCAGGTGACGGGCAATCTCACCGGCGCCGTGAACACCACGGCGGCCGGCGGCACCGGAGCCTTCACTTCCCTGGAAGCCGTACGCCGGATCTGCCGGGATCGTTTCGGCCGGACTCTGGCACTGTGAACCGAGTGAACAATCATTAATTATCCATACTATGAGAAAGGTTATCTTTGCCGCCATGGCGGCCCTTCTGGCCCTCTCCTGCTCCAAGAAGGCGGTCCAGGACGAGTACGGTTACATCATCAAAGACAACCAGATTGTCTATAACACGCCGGCCCGTCCGGCCGACCAGCAGTCCATGCTGAACTTCGCCTGCGACCCCATCGAGAACGTGCGTGTGGGCTTCGTCGGCCTGGGCATGCGCGGCCCGGGCGCCGTCCAGCGCTTCTGCTATCTGGAGGACGCCACCATCGTCGCCCTCTGCGACCTGTATCCCGAACGCGTGGAGGACGCCCAGAAGATCCTGGACCGGCATGGCAAAGCCCGTGCGGCGGAGTATTCCGGAGAGGAAGGCTACAAGGAACTTTGCCAGCGCGATGACATCGACCTGGTCTATCTCGCCGTGCCGTGGCAACTGCACACGCCCATCGCCGTCTATGCGATGGAGCACGGCAAGCATGTCGCCATCGAGGTTCCGGCCGCGACGAGCATCGAGGAGTGCTGGGCGTTGGTGAACACGTCCGAGCGCACCCGCAAGCACTGCATGATGCTGGAGAACTGCTGCTATGA
>JAFXMA010000058.1 GCA_017530725.1 Bacteroidales bacterium | reverse complement strand
ATCGGCGGAGGCGGCTTGGGGGATTTGGCAATCCGATACGGCTATCAGAGGTTCCGCCCCGAAGTCATGCTTGCAACTGTCGTTGTGCTGATTGTATTGGTTCAGTCACCAGGCTCGAACTGGCGACCTGCGCGTTACGAATGCGCTGCTCTACCGACTGAGCTAAAGTGGCTTGACCGATTACGCGGAATCGGGACTGCAAATATAGGCATTTTTTTCGGATTCCCAATAATTTCCTGCAAAAAGAAATCCGGATCAATGCAGGCCGGCTTTGAGCAGTTCGGCGACGCAGGAGGTGAGGCGGGCGGTGGAGTGGGTCCAAATCTCCTTGTAGGTGCAGTTGGACTGCATGGGGAAATAGGGCTCGTCCTCATTCTCGAACGTCTCCATCCCGACCGGCACGGCGCCGACCACATTGCCGGCATAGGCGCCGTACAGCAGCGGATAACCGTAGCCTTCTCCGTAAACGGTGCTCAGGGCGAAGGGATTGAAACCCAGCACATATTCTACCTGGCGTGCAGCGATGTCGAAGAGGCCTTCGTCGTGAAGCGCCTCGGCGAGGATGAAGCAGGCTTTCGCCTTGGCCAGGGTGACGCCGTTGAAGCCCCGGAACTGGTAGGCGACGGGGAAGCGGCGCAGGTAGAATCCTCCGCCGAGGGGAATGCCGTTCCGGACCTGGGCGTTGAATTCGGACATCGTCGGAAGCCCCACTCGTTCCCCTTCATGGTAGAGGTTGGAATAATCCGTATTGTCTGTTTCGTAGATGGCGGCCGGCAGGATGCCGTAGGGCGCCATGACATCGGCCGTTTCGCGGTACCAGTCGCCGGCGGCGGCGAGGGCGGCCCGCCAGGTCGCGGCTTCCGGGTGGTCCGGCACGGCGGCGAGCAGCATGGACAGTCCCTGCGCGGGGCGGTGTTCCTGGCTCTGGTGGTAGTAGGCGAGGATCCGCTGATGGGAAGGCCCTTCGAAGAAGAAGCCATGCAGCGGCCGGGCCCATTCCGTGCGGCGTTCCGCCTGTTGGCCGGCCATGACCGTACGGGCCCGTTCCACGGCAACATCCAGATATTTCGTATCCTGCGTGAGCCGGTAAAGCCGCATCGCCGCCGTTACGGCCATCGCGGAGAGTTCGGTCGTATTCTCTTCCCGGAGTTGTCCGTCCAGCCGGCGGAGGGCGAAAGCGAAGTCCTCCTCCGCGGCTACGCGGCACCAGCGGGCGAAGACCGGGTCCGTCGCCTCGAAATGCGGCACGGCCAGGGCGGCGTATTCGGCGGAGCGGAAGTTGTCTGCGGCGCGGTCGGAAGCCATGCCGTCCATGTCGTCCTTGTCACCCCGGATATTCTGGGTCCAGATGCCGATGATCAGGCCGCCTGCCCGGTAGCCGTCACCGAACCGCGTCCGCAGCACCCAGTTGAGGCCCCAGCGGGCCTCTTCCAGCAGGCGCTCATACAGGATGGGATCCCGACCCTTCACGACATCCGCCGCTTCCAGGAGGGCGATGCCGGATTCCGCCGTGTTGCCCGTTCCTTGCGTGAGGTCCGCCGCGTCGTGCCAGCCGCCGGCGATGCTCATGCTCCGCCCGTCGGGATGATGCAGGAAGACATCCTGGTGGCATTCCTGGTGGATGCCGGGCTGGTCGAAGCCGCAACGCTCCGAATAGTAGAAATTGAGGGAATGCCAGAGGCTGCCGGCATAGGCTTCCGTGCCGATGGGGAAGGGCTGCGAGGTCGTGTCCCCGCAGCGGATGATATAGCGTCCGGGCTTGTCGAAGTCGCTGAAATCCAGCAGGGTAAGTCCATATTCACCGGACGTTCCCCTCCCTTTATAGACGGTGGCGCCACTGGCTGCATCCGTCAGTTGGAAGGCGTCGGTCCCCGTATCGGGGACCAGCGCCTGTTTGCGGTGGCCGGGGAGATAACCGCAGTGGCTGTAGGCCATCGTTCCCTGCTTGAGCGCAAAGCCGCGGGAATGCTCGGGATCGACCTTTTCCAGGCGCATGTCCTCCACGAACAGGTGCATCCGGTCGGAAGCCCCGGCCGTTTCCCCGTTCATCATCATGGAGGCCCCGAAACCGGTCACCTTGTCCCGGTACAGGTCCGGGATTTCCCAGACGATCCGGGTCCACTCGCCGGGACGGACCGTGACGAAATGCTGTCCTTCGAAGCGTCCCGGCGTGGGCATCGGCTTCTCGCCTTCGTTGAAGAGGGTGAAGCCCAGGAAAACCAGGTAGTAACCGGGGGCATCGACATAGACCCAGCAGGAGAAGCGGTTCCATTCCCGCAAGTCTTCTCCGTCCAAGGGGCGGATGATGTCCGGCATGCCATAGTTGCGGTTGTCCGGCGATTTCTTCGCGAGAGAGGCGGGGGCGTCCAGGTGGACGGAGCCTTTCCCGGAGCGGGTGACCGCATAATCGGGTGATATCGTGCCGGGGCCGGTGTGCCGGAGGGAGGCGAAGTCCTCGACGAGCGGCAATTCCCGGCTGTCCAGGACCGGTTTTTCCAGCCAGCGCTCCATCCCGGACCGCCCCGGGATTTCGTGCATGATCCGGTGGACCTGTCTGCTTTCTTCGATTTGACGGATGAGGCCTGCATCGGCCCCGGGCCCTTGCAGCAGGCCGGTTGTCCCGTTTCCGGCGGGTTGCCCGCAGGAAGCGGCGGCGATGAGCAGGAGGGGAAGGAGGTGGTGTTTCATCGGATAGAGGGTTATCGGCGCGGACGCGGTTTCATCCCAGGCTCGGGCAGGGTGCCGTTCAGGGTCTGATAGACCGTGCGGCGGAGGTCCCCGGCTTCATTGTCTCCGTTGTAGGACCAGTACATGGCGCCCTTGAGGCCTTTCTCGAGGGCGAACAGGGACTTGATACGCAGTGATTTCTCATCCTCGTAGCCGAAGGCGAAAGCGCCCGTCGCGTCATCGGTCAGGTAGGGGACCTGCGACACGCTGTCCCAATGGTAGGTGTACCCGGACAGCAGATGGGCCTTGGTCAGGTCCACCGCGCGGGGGAAACCATTCACACCGTGCCCGTAGAAGGGCAGGCCCATGACCAGTTTCTCCGGCGGGACACCGTAATCCAGGTGCGCCTGGACGCACTGGGAGACGGACATCGATCCGGGTTCCAGCAGATCGGAGGGATAGAGCGGGGAATTGTGGTAAGGTGCCCATCCGAGGTCGTAGGACATCACGTTCGTCCAGTCGATGTAGGGGTCCAGGTCCTTGAAATCGTAATACTTGCCGGATCCGGACGTCGCATGGGTCAGGAGTCTGTCCGGACCGATGGCCTCCCGGATGTCGCGCATCAGGAGCGTGTAGTTCGCCCGGTCTTCCGGAGCGGCGGAAATCCCGGCGACGTCATCGGCCGGGTATTCCCAGTCGATGTCGATCCCGTCGATGCCGAATTCCTCCAGGACGCGGCGGCAGTCCTTCGCGAAAGCGGCGCGGTGGGCGGGGTCACCGCACATCTCGCTGAAATGGCCGCTGCCCCAGCCGCCGACGGACAGGAGGATCTTGACGTGCGGGAATTCCTTCTTGATTCCGGCGAGCCGGTGCAGGTCCTCCGGGGTGTCGAGGCGGACCCCGTCGAAACTGTCGTTGACGTGGCCGAACGCGTAATTGATATGGGTCAGATAGGAAGCGTCCGGCGTTTCGTTCATGCGGAACACATAGGCGATCAGGACTTTTTCACCGGGATCGCCGTGTTTCGTGCCGGGGGCTTCCGGTTTCGGGGCGGTGCGGCTGCAGGCGAAAAGGCCCAGCACCAGCGGGACGAGGAGGAGAATTTTTTTCATACGGATATCTTTCTTCGCAAAAATAGCGATAATGCCCGGAACCGAAGTCGAAAAATCATCACAAAAGGTTGGAGGAATGACGAAGTTTCACCATCTTTGCCCCGCTATGCGCTGGATTTCCCAAATGGCCCTCTGGGGGGTCGTGGCTCTCTCGTTGGCCGTATCCTGCGGCCGGAAACCCCGGACACCGGTCACCGGGGGGATGGAGTATGCCGAGTGGTTCGACCTGCAGGACGGCCGGGCCATCATCCGCTCCCCGTATGGCGGTGAACCTGACACGCTTACGGTGACGGCGCCGCTGCGGAGCATCGTGTGCATGTCGTCCTCCTATATCGGCTTCCTGGATGCGCTCGACTGCGATTCGGTCGCTACGGCGGTGTCGGGGCTTTCCTATGTTTCCGACCCGGAAGTCCGTGAGCGGGCGGTGGACGTGGGCTATGACGCCGCGCTGGATTACGAGACCATCTTGAAACTCCGTCCGGACCTGGTATTGACCTATGCCGTTTCCGCCGCCGAACCGCCTTATCTGCAGAAACTGCGTGACCTGGGCATCCGCACCGCCGTCATCCACGAGCACCTGGAAAGCCATCCGCTGGCCCGCGCCGAGTATATCCGGTTCTTCGGCTTCCTGACCGGACGCAAGGCGCTCTCTGACAGCCTGTTCGCCGATATCCGAGACCGCTATCTCTCCCTGGTGCGCGAGACGGAATCCCCCAGGAAGGTCCTGGTGAACATCCCCTATGCCGACCAGTGGTACATCCCCGGCGGTGACAATTACATGACCCGGCTCATCCATGATGCCGGGGGGGAGGTGCTCGGTGCCGTCCCCGGGCGTTTCGCCTCGTCCGTCATCTCGGTCGAAAAAGCCTTTTCACTGGCACAGGAGGCCGATGTCTGGCTGAATCCCGGCTGGTGCGCCACGAAGGAACAACTCCGCAGCGTGCATCCGCTCTTCGCCGATTTCCCCGTCCTCGGGAAGGCAGTCTGGAACAACACGAAACAATCCACCCCGGGCGGCGGCAATGCATTCTGGGAAACAGGCCCCGCGCATCCGGACCTGATTCTGAAAGACCTCCGCGCCATTTTCGACGGCACGGAGGTCCCCATGGATTATTATTTCAGATTAGAATAGTTTCCCGCCCCATTTGGTGCGGAGGCCGGCGAGTTCGTCGGCGGTGGCGGGGCGGTTCAGGGATTCCTTGCGCTCGCGCTGGAACTGCTGCTTGAGGGCGGCGAACTGCCGCTTGGTGTCCAGGGTGAAGTCGCCGTTCTCGATCCAGGCGAAGTAGGCCGGTTCGCTCTCCCAGACGTCCCGTGCGGTGCGGCCCTTGTGTTTGCCGAAACTGATGGTGGGCTCGCCGTCGTCGTTCAGGTACAGGCGGCCGGCGAAATCGACGGTGCGGGCGCGCGGACCGATGCGGGACAGGGCGTCCACGTCGTTCTTCAGCGCTTCCTGCTGGTATTCCGTCGGTTCCTTGTAGCGGTCCAGTTGCGCCTTGAGCACTTCATAGGTGGCCAGGGTGTCGGCCTCCGCCGTATGCGCGTTCTCGAAGTCCTTGCCGCCGCAGTAGAAACGGTAGGCGGCCCGGAGGTTCCGCGGTTCCATGTGATGGTAGATGTTCTGGACATCGACCATCTTGCAGGCGTGCAGGTCGATCTGACCGATGGTTTCGAGCATGGCCGCCGCCTTGTCGTGGGCCTTGGCGTCCGAGATGCGGGTGTTGCAGTACTCCCGCACCCGCTCGATCTCCTCCGCGAGGAGGGGCAGGTCGAACTTCACGGAGTTGAAGCCGGCGAGGTCGCTGCCTTTCAGCCATTCGGCCACTTCCGGGAGCACCTCGATGAACTTGGGGCAGTTCACGAGGTCCTCGTCCTTCACGCCGTTCACTTCCGAGGCGCTCGGGTTGATGGGGATGACGCGGTGGTTCCTGTAGTCCCAGGGCTTGATCTTCCAGGTTTTCACCAAGGGGGCGCCACCCTCGGGCAGCACCTTCACGAAACTGAGTTCGATGATGCCGTCCGTGGCGATATTAAGGCCGGTGCTCTCGATGTCGAAAAAGAGCAGCGGCCTTGTAAGGTTCAGTTCCATAAGCGGTTAGGAAATCATGATCGGCATCAGGATGCCGCAGATCTTCTCGCTTTCGGCCTCTTCCTCGGCGGGGAGGATGAGGGCGGCGCGGCGGGCGTCGGCAAACTTGATCACGACCCCGTTGCAACCCATGTTGGAGAGGATTTCCGTGAGGAAGGTGGACTTGAAACCGATGGTGAGTTCGTCACCGGCGTAGTCGCAGGCGATCTTCTCGTAGGCGGCGAGGGCGAAGCCCAGGTCCTGCGCGGAGACCTCCAACTGGCCTTCCTTGAGGGTGAACTTGATGTGGTTGGACGCCTTGTTGGAGCAGACGGCCACGCGGCGGACGGTGTTCAGCAGGAGCGTGCGGTCGATCTTGAGGACGTTCGCGTTGTTCTGCGGGATGACGTCGCGGTATTTCGGGTACTTGCCCACGACCAGGCGGCAGATCATCGTCGT
>JAFXMA010000057.1 GCA_017530725.1 Bacteroidales bacterium | reverse complement strand
TACCGTGCGGTCTCCCTTATGCCAATAAGCACAAACTTGGACAGTGGAGTCAGGCATCATCTGTGCCGACGCAAGAAAAGGAAGGAAGGCAATTAAAGCCGCAAACAAGCGTTGTTTCATACAGGTCATCTTTACTCAGGCTGGGAACTCCGATTTATCGATGTAAAGATAAGACAATCAGCCGAAAAGAAAAAGGGCACGAGCCCTTTTTCCAATAGCGTTACTTCACAATCTCATATTCATCGACGCCGGGGATGAGAGCAAGTCCGGTTTCTTCGAGGAGTATCTGTCAGGCAAGGTCGAAGGTGCGTTGTACAAGTCTCGCTTGTGCTCCAAAATGCGTCTCTGGCCGGGGTTTTATGCTCAAGTCTTCCGGGATTGGGCGGATAATCGGCTTAATCCATGAGACTTGTACAAGGGAGAGCCGTTCTGCCGATGATTGCCTGTACAAGCGAGACTTGTACAATGGGCGGGAGGGGGCAAACCAGCCGGCCCACAAACAAAAACGCCCCGCATTGCTGCGAGGCGTTTGGAGCGGAAAACGAGACTCGAACTCGCGACCCCGACCTTGGCAAGGTCGTGCTCTACCAACTGAGCTATTTCCGCAGTATTTCAAAGACTCGTTCTTGTGGAACGGGACTGCAAAGATACGGCAAAATTCTGAATCTCCAAATATTTTTTCAATTTTTTAGATTTCTCGACTTCGCTCGAACTGCCAGAAGGGACATCGCTCTTATTGCCAGAAGGAACTTCGCTCGAAATGAAAAGAGACCTTCCCCCGAAGAGGCAGGCAGACTCTTCACCTGAAAAGGCGAGACCCCTCCTCCGAAGTGACAGAGCGTTTATCTGTCGCCGGAACCGAACTCCCTGAGGGTGCCTCCTTTTGCGCGGGCGGCCGGGCCCATCAGGGCGGCCAGACATACTATACGCTTGATTTTCATCATTTTTCCGTGATTTTTGCTCCGTAAAAACCCGTTTTGGCTTGAACCTTGCAACAATGGGAGCGGAAATATTTGCGCAAAAGCGAAAAATTCGATATTTTTGACAGGATTAATGACAGAATAACCATTTAAACTCTTTTACTGATATGAAGAAATTTGTTCTGATGTTCCTCTGCGGAACCATGATTTTCTCCGGTTGCGGCCTGACCAACACCGGTAAGGGTACCCTCATCGGTTCCGGTGCCGGCGCCGCCCTCGGTGCTGGCCTCGGCTACCTGATCGGCAAGGACGGCAAGGGTGCCGCCATCGGTGCCGCCATCGGTACCGCCGTGGGTGGTGGTACGGGTGCCGTCATCGGCAAGAAGATGGACCAGAAGGCCGAAGAACTGCGTGCCCTCGAGAACGCGCAGGTCGAGACCGTCGAAGACGTGAACGGCCTCAAGGCGATCAAGGTCACCTTCGACAGCGGTATCCTCTTCGACTTCAACAAGGCCACCCTCAAGGCCGATGCCAAGCGGAACCTTGACAAGTTCGCCGCCGAGATGGCCGACCTGCCCGACACCGACATCACCGTCCTGGGCCACACCGACAACGTCGGTACCGCCGAGGCGAACCAGAAGGTGTCTGACAACCGCGCCAACGCCGTGTCCAACTACCTCCAGGGCAAGGGCATCGCCAAGAGCCGCATCGTCGCCGAGGGCCACTCCTACAACGATCCGGTCGCTGACAACAGCACCGCCGAAGGCCGCGCCCAGAACCGCCGCGTGGAGATCTACATCTCCGCCAACGAGAACATGATCAAGGCCGCCGAGAACGGCACGCTTTAGTCATTCCTTCAGCGCAGAAACGAAAGGAGGATGTCCACGGGGCATCCTTCTTTTGCTTATCCGACAATACGGACCATGGAAAAGATCATCGGCCTGATCGATGCCCCCTTCACCCCGATGCTGCCGGGCGGGGACATCAACCTGGAGCCCATTCCCGCCTATGCGGCCATGCTCGCGAAGAACGGGTTGAAGGGCGTTTTCATCAACGGCTCGTCCGGCGAAGGGTACATGCTCACCACGGACGAACGGAAGCAACTTGCGGAAGCCTGGATGGCCGCGGTGCCGGCAGGCTTCAAGGTAATCGTCCACGTGGGCAGTTGCTGCCTGCGGGAATCGGAGGAACTGGCCCGGCATGCCGCCGCCATCGGCGCATGGGGCATCGGTGCGATGGCACCGCCTTTCCCGAAGATCGGCCGGGTGGAGGAACTCGTGAAATACTGCGAGACCATCGCCGCCGCAGCGCCTCAACTGCCGTTCTACTTCTATCATATCCCCGCCTTCAACGGTGCTTTCCTGCCCATGCTGGATTTCCTGAAGGCCGTCGATGGACGCATCCCGAACTTTGCGGGCATCAAGTACACCTTCGAGAGCCTGTACGAGTACAACCAGTGCCGGCTGTATGGAGGCGGCAAGTTCGACATGCTGCACGGCCAGGACGAGACCTATCTCCCGTCCCTTGCCCAGGGTGGCGCCCAGGGCGGCATCTGCGGGACGACCAACTACAACGGCCGCGTGCAGGTCGCTATCGGCGAAGCCTGGGCGGCCGGAGACCTGGAGCGGGCGCGGGAACTGCAGAACTTCTCGCAGGAGGTCATCAACGTCATCTGCCGTTTCCGCGGCAACATCGTGGGTGGCAAGCGGATCATGAAACTCATCGGCCTGGACCTGGGCCCAAACCGCATTCCCTGGCGCAACCTCACCGATGAGGAAGAGGCCGAGATGAAGCGCCAGTTGGAGGAAATCGGTTTCTTCGAACGCTGTAACCGGTTCTGACCGCGGAAGAATGGGTTTTGGAGGTAAAATCGCGATGATGACGGCCATCTGCCTGGTCGCTTGTAAAACCGGAACGATGACGGTCGATACACTGCCCGGAATCCCCGACGCGGCGTATGCGAAGGGAGTGTCGGCGCCGTTTTGCGGCGTCGTGGGGGATGTGCTGGTGGTTGCCGGTGGAGCGAACTTCCCGGACAAGAGCCTGTTGGAGGGTGGCGCGAAGCGGGTTTATGCCGATGTTTGGGCCTTGTCGGCGGGGGAGTGGACCCATGCAGGCGTGCTGCAGGATTCAACCGCCTATGGGGCGGCGTTTCCTGTCGATGAGGCCTTGATCCTGGCCGGCGGAAACGTCTGCGGCGAGCCGACGGACAAGGTGTACGAACTGCGCCTGCAGGGCGGGGGAGCCGTCATCCGGTCCCTCCCGCCGCTCCCGGAACCCATGGCGCAGTGTGGCTGGACCCGCGACGGCGACCGGCTCTATCTCGTCGGCGGAGTCGGAACAACGGGCGTATATGTCTGTACCATCGGCGATTACCATTGGACCCGCCTGGCCAATCTCCCGGAACCGCTCGTTCAGCCCGTCGCTTTCGCCTCGGGCGGCAACCTCTACGTCTGGGGAGGTTATAACCCGGAAACGCTTGAGGTTTCAGACAAAGGGCTTGCCCTGTCCCTCCCTGTCATTCCGAGCGAATCTCCCTGGCGCGAAACGGCGCCCATCCCCGACGGAGGGACTTTCGTCGGTGCGACAGGCGTGACGCTTCCCGACGGCCGGTTGGCCGTCGTGGGCGGCGTGAACCGCGCCATTTTCGCCCGCGCCCTGCACAACTCCCCGGAGGACCGTATTCCCTATCTGTCCAAGGAGCCGGCTGAATACCGGTTCCGTCAGACCGTATATGCCTTCGACCCGGCTACGGAAAGGTGGGCCCCGCTGGGCTCCGATCCGGCCTGCGCCCTCGCCGGTCCCGGCGTCGCCGTCCGCCCTGCTGGCGGACTCTACGTCGCCGGCGGCGAACTCAAGCCCGGCGTCCGCAGCCCCCAACTCTTCTCCCTCTTCTGGTGACCGTCTTGCTTAACCCATTTATTGATAGCGCTTTACACGAACTGCTTTGCGTAAAAAAGCAGAAAGCGGTTTTCGGAAACGATTGATGCTCAAAGAATTCGCAAAAACGCTGTTGGCGGCGATGATGTTGGTTTCCTGCGCGAAGGCGCCGGAACCGGCGTTGTTGCCGTTGCCGAAGCAGGTGGAGTACACCGGGGGGAGTATCCGGGCCGGTGCACCGGAGACGCTGGCGTTCGTGGAGGCCATTCCGGAGGCCCGGTTGAATGAAAACGAGGCGTATCGACTGACCGTCACCACGAAGGGAATCCTGATCGAGGCCGTGACGGAGCAAGGTTTGTGGAATGCCCGGCAGACACTGAAGCAACTCACGCAGAGAGGCCGCATTCCCTGCTGCCGCATCGTGGACTGGCCCAGTTTCCGCGTGCGCGGCTGGATGATGGATGTGGGGCGTACGTACATCAGCCTGGCGGAACTCAAGCGGGAGGTGGACATCTTCTCGCAGTTCAAGGTCAATGTGTTCCACCTGCACTTGACCGAGAACGAGGCCTGGCGGCTGGAAAGCAGGCGGTACCCGCAACTCAATGCGCCCGAAAGCATGCTCCGTCAGCCCGGGAAGTTCTACACGCAGGCGGAGATGCAAGAGTTGGACGCCTACTGCCGGGAGCGGGGCGTGACGCTGATTCCGGAACTCGATATGCCTGGCCACAGCAGCGCGTTCGAGCGCGCAATGGGCTTCGGGATGCAGACTCCGGAAGGGAAAACCGTCCTGAAGGGGCTGCTGGACGAGGTCTTCGACACGTTCGGCGGTCCGTATGTGCATATCGGCACGGATGAGGTGGGTTTCACGGATTTCTTGCTTATCAAGGAGATGGTCGCCTATATCCGGGCCCATGGACGGAAGGCCCTTTCCTGGAATCCGGGCTGGCCGTACCATGCCGGCGAAATCGATGGCCAGCAACTCTGGAGTTCCCGGGGGCAGGCGAAGGAGGGGATCCCGGCGGTGGACTGCCGGCTGCACTATGTCAATCATTTCGACCTGTTCGGGGATATCGTCGGCGTGCATTCCAGCACCATCTACGGGCAACTGGAAGGGTCCGACGACATCGCGGGCTCCATCCTCGCCCTGTGGAACGACCGGTATCTTCCGAATGAGGAAAATATCCTGAAAGAGAACAACTTGTATGCCTGCGTCCTTGCCCTTGCCGACCGCGCCTGGCGGGGCGGCGGCTACCAGTATTTTGACGGTTTCGGCACCGTCCTGCCCGACGACGGCCCCGCCCGGGAGGATTTCCTGGACTTTGAGAAGCGGATGCTGGCGTATCGCAGGACGGTATTGAAGGATGCGCCCATGGCCTATGTCGCGCAGAGGAAGGCCCGGTGGGCGATTTCCCCGGCCTATCCGAACGGCGGCGACCTGGAAAAGGCCTTCCCGCCGGAAAAAGGCCAATGGGAAACCGACCGCATCGTCGCGGGCTCTGGGATTTACTTCCGCCATGTCTGGGGACCGTCCGAGGTGATGGGCTACTATGCCGATCCGCAGCCGGACCAGACGGTCTATGCGCGGACGAAAGTATGGTCTTCGCGCCGGCGGAAGGTCGGCCTTCTCTTTGAAACGCAGAACTACAGCCGCTCCGAGCGGGATCCGATGCCCCCGCAGGGGGCATGGGATTACCGCCGCAGCCGCATCTGGATCAACCGTTCGGAAGTCCTCCCGCCCGAATGGGTGGGCAATGCCGGGCGGGCGGACAGCCAGGAGCCTTTCGGCAATGCCAACTGCGCCGGCCGCACACCGATCCCGATCATGCTGCGGAAAGGCTGGAACACCGTCCTCATCAAACTTCCCGTCGGTGCCTTCTCCACGCCGGAGAACCGCCTCGTGAAGTGGATGTTCACCTGCGCCTTCACGACGCCGGACGGCCGTGAGGCGGCAGATATCCGGTATGATGCCGGTTTTTTCCGGCCTCGGCCTCTTCAGAATGACAAAAGAAAGACGTATGGGGAATAGACTTGAAAAAGCATATCCGTGGATCGTGGTGGTCCTCTTGTGGGTGGTCGCCCTGCTGAACTACATGGACCGGCAGATGCTGTCGACGATGCGGGAGTACATCGCGGCGGACATCACGCAGTTGCAGCAGGCCGAAGCGTTCGGCGCGCTGATGGCCGTTTTCCTGTGGATTTACGCGGCCGTGAGCCCGTTCGCGGGTACCGTGGCCGACCGGGTAAGCCGGAAGTGGCTGATCGTGGGTTCGTTGGCGGTATGGTCCACCGTGACGCTCCTGATGGGTTATTGCACGACCTTTTCCCAACTCAAGTGGCTGCGCGGCCTGATGGGCGTAAGCGAGGCACTGTATATCCCGTCCGGGCTGTCGCTTATCGCGGACTATCACAGCGGGAAATCGCGTTCGCTCGCGGTGGGCATCCACATGACCGGCCTGTACCTCGGCCAGGCCCTCGGCGGCTTCGGCGCCAACCTGGCATCGGCCCTCACCTGGCAGCAGACCTTCCACTGGTTCGGCATCATCGGCATCGTGTATGCCGCGATCCTCATCTTCTGCCTGAAGGAAGCGCGTCCCGCCCCTGCCTCTCCGAACGCTTCTTCTGTCATCCCGGGCGAAGCGAAGGGCTCACCCTCGCGGGAATCCATCTGGAAATCCTTCGCCCTCATCTTTTCCAACATCGCCTTCTGGGCCATCCTTTTCTTCTTCGCTTCCTCCTCGATGCCGGGCTGGGCCACGAAGAACTGGCTCCCGACCCTGTTCCAGGGAAGCCTGGACATTCCGATGGAAAAAGCAGGGCCGATTGCGACGATTACCATCGCTTTTGCGTCGTTCATCGGCATTCTCATCGGCGGACCGCTGTCCGACCGCTGGGTGAAAAGGAACCTCAGGGGGCGCATTTACACCAGCGCGATGGGGCTCGCGATGATGATTCCGGCCCTCGTACTCATCGGCCTCGGGCACGGCATCGCCGCGGCAGTCGCCGCCGGCCTCCTTTTCGGCATCGGCTACGGAATGTTCGACACGAACAATATGCCCATCCTGTGCCAGTTCGTCCCACGCCGCCTCCGCGCTACCGCTTATGGCTTCATGAATACGGTGGGCGTGGCGATGGGTGCTGTCTGTACCCAGGTTCTCGGCCGGATGCAGGACGGGGGCCATCTGGGTGCGGCCTTCGCTCTCCTCGGTGTTGTCACCGCCCTTGCCCTTCTCGTCCAGTTGACTGTCTTAAAACCCGTTACCGATGACATGGCGTAATCTGCTCGCCGGCGCCCTCGCGCTGACGCTCTTTTTTGTTCCTGCGGATGCGCGCAGGAAGCCCAAGGAGGAGCCCAAAATCAAAGTTTCCTGCGTGGGGAACAGCATCACGTACGGGATGCGGCTGGACAATCGGGAGGAGGATTGTTATCCGGCCCAGTTGCAGCGCATGTTGGGTGACCGATACGAGGTGGGGAACTTCGGGAAATCGGGCGCTACGCTGCTCCGGCACGGCCACCGGCCGTATTTCGAGCAGGAGGAATTCCGGCAGGCGATGGCTTTCGCCGGGGACATCGTGGTAATCCATCTGGGAATCAACGACACGGACCCGCGGAACTGGCCGCATTTCCGGGACGAGTTCGTGGGGGACTATCTCGCGCTCATCGACAGTCTCCGGAGCGTCAATCCCAAGGCTCGGTTCCTGATCGCGCGGATGACGCCCATCGGCAGCCACCACACCCGTTTCATCTCGGGCACGAAGACCTGGCACGCGCAGATCCAGGAGGCCATCGAGACGGTGGCCGATGCTGCGGGAGCCGAACTCATCGATTTTTACGAGCCCCTGCACCGCTATCCATGGCTGTTCCCGGACGCCGTCCATCCGACGGCGGAGGGCGCCTCCATCCTCGCAAAAACCGTTTACAGTGGCATCACGGGCGACTACGGCGGCCTGCGGGTATCGCCGATGTTCTCCGACCACATGGTCCTGCCCCGGGAGAAGGCTTTTCTGATCCAGGGGACTGCCGATGCGCATGAAAAGGTGAAGGTTACCGTCGATGGCGATGTCTTCGAGGCGGAGGCCAATAACCGCGGCCAGTGGTGCGTGCTCGTCCCGCACCGTCCTGCGAAGGTGGGCGCGGAACTCCGTATCGAAACGGCCAAGTCCTCGCTGGTGTACCGGGACGTCGCTTTCGGCGATATCTGGCTATGCTCCGGCCAGTCCAACATGGAGTTCGAGGTCCGGCAGAGTTCCGACGCCGCGCCGCGGCCCGACGCCGGCCTGCGCCTGTACGACATGAAATGCAACTGGCGGACGGACAATGTGGCCTGGCCGGCGACCGCCCTGGACAGCGTAAATCATCTGCAGTACTTCGCACCCATGCGCTGGCAGTGCGCCTCGGAGGATGCGATCGCCCGCTTCTCGGCCGTCGGCTACACCTTCGGTCAGATGCTGCGGGACAGCCTGCAGGTTCCCATCGGCCTGATCTGCAACGCCGTAGGCGGTTCCACGGCCGAAAGTTGGATTGACCGCGAGACCCTCGAAACCCGATATCCGGCGATTCTCCGGGACTGGCTTCATAACGACCTCATCATGGAATGGGCCCGCGGCCGGGCGGAGAAGAACCTCGCCAACCGGCCTGCCTCCGTCGAAGGCTACGGCATCGTTCCCGCCCGCCATCCCTATGAGCCCTGCTACAACTTCGAAGCGGGTATCCTTCCCTTGGACCATTTCCCGATTACGGGCGTCATCTGGTACCAGGGCGAATCCAACGCCGAAAGGGTGGAGGTCCACGAGGAACTCTTCCCGCTGCTGGTGGATTCCTGGCGGAACTATTTCTCTGACGTTCCTTTCTACTACGTCCAACTGTCCTCCCTCAACCGCCCCTCCTGGCCCATCTTCCGCGACTCCCAGCGCCGGCTTCTCGATTCCCGTCCGGGCCTCGGGATGGCTGTCACCTCCGACCTGGGTGACCCGGCGGATGTGCATTATCGGCAAAAGAAACCGGTAGGGGAGCGTTTGGCGCTGCAGGCGCTGGAGAAGCACTATGGGCATGCCGTGAAGGCCGACGGCCCCCTGGCCAGGGAGGCCGCCCGCGTCGGGCAGGACATTTTCATCGACTTTTATCCGCAGGAGGCGCTTCGCTCCGCGGATGGCGGCCCGATTGTCGGCTTCGAGGTCCAGGACGCGGCCGACGGGCTGTTCCACCCGGTCTCGGCCGAGGTCACAGGCGGCCTGGTGCGCCTGGACTGCGCCGCGATCCGCGCCCCCAAGGCCGTCCGCTACGCCTGGCAGCCCTACACCCGCGCCAACCTCGTGAACGCCACCGGCCTCCCCGCCTCCACCTTCCGCCTCCCGGTCCGTTGACGCCCATCGTAAGAAACGCATAAAATACCCCCTGAAACAGACCGAAGTGCGGGTGACGTCCCGTTTTTGTGGACGCTACCTGCAAATATGGCCGAAAATGACGGTGTCGTCCCTGATTTGGGGACGTCATCCGCAGGGCGTGTCGTAGGTGGATCGTAGGCAGGTCGCGGCCGGTCGCAGGCCGGCCTAGAAGGCGTAGACGAAGATGTAGAAGAGCATGACGCCGGCGGCGACGAGTTTGGCGCCGGTGCCGAAAAGGAAGCCCAGGAAGGCTCCGAGGGCTGATTTGATGGAGGTCGCGGTGTCCTTTTTCGCGACGACGAGTTCCGCGATGAAGGCGCCCAGGAGGGAGCCGACGATCATCCCCACGGGCGGGACGACCAGGCCCGCGAACAGGCCGATGATGGCGCCCCAGCCGCCGGCCTTGGAACCGCCGGTCAGTTTCGTGAAGTATGCAGGGACCACATAGTCGAGGATGGTGATGACGACGGTGACCGCCAGCCAGATGAGGAGGAAGGTCAATGACATCTCATTGCCGGCCCCGTCCGTGCCGCCTCCCCAGATATAGATGAGCAGCAGACCCACCCAACTCAGGGGCGGTCCGGGCAGGCCGGGCGCGATGCTTCCGACGATGCCGACGAG
>JAFXMA010000056.1 GCA_017530725.1 Bacteroidales bacterium | reverse complement strand
CCCCACGGGTTGTCGAAGTCCTTGCCCATCAGGATGATGCCGCCGCGCGGTCCGCGGAGGGTCTTGTGGGTGGTGGAGGTGACGATGTGCGCGTATTTGACCGGGTTCTTCAGGAGACCGGCGGCGATGAGGCCGGCGGTATGGGCCATGTCGATCCAGAGGATGGCGCCTACCTCGTCGGCGATCTTGCGCATCCGTTCGTAGTCCCATTCGCGGGAGTAGGCCGAGGCGCCGCCGATGATGAGTTTGGGCTTGCACTCGAGGGCCTTGCGCTCCATTTCGTCATAGTCCACGCAGCCGGTTTCCGGGTTCAGCCCGTAGGCGACCGGCTTGTACAGGATGCCGGAGGCATTCACGGGAGAGCCGTGGGTGAGGTGGCCGCCCATGGACAGGTCCAGGCCCATGAACACGTCGCCGGGACGGAGGCAGGCCATCGTGACGGCCATGTTCGCCTGGGCGCCGGAATGCGGCTGGACATTGGCATATTCCGCGTCATAGAGTTTGCAGAGGCGGTCGATGGCGATCTGCTCGATCTGGTCCACCACTTCGCAGCCGCCGTAGTAGCGCTTGCCGGGATAGCCCTCGGCGTACTTGTTGGTGCAGATGGAGCCCATGGCTGCCATGACCTGGTCGGAGACGTAATTTTCGGAGGCGATGAGTTCGAGGCCGGAAGACTGGCGCTCTCTTTCTTTCTTGATAAGGTCGAAGACCTGGAGATCCTGTTTCATACAGTTGGTTTTGTTGTATTCACAAATATAACCCTTTTTTTCGTAACTTTGGGGCGATGAAAGACAGAAAATTGCTGAACATCGAACTGGGCCGCATCTCGGCTGCTGAGTATAAGGAACTTCCGCCTTCCGGCCTCGTGGTGGTGCTGGACAACATCCGCAGCGCGCACAACGTGGGCTCCGCTTTCCGGACTGCGGACTCCTTCGGCATCGACAAGGTCTTTCTCTGCGGCATTTCCGCCGTCCCGCCTTCCGCGGAGATTCGGAAATCGGCCCTGGGGGCCGAGGACGCGGTTCCTTGGGAGCATTTCGATGACACGATGGAGGCCGTGGCCGCCCTTCGCGGACAGGGATATACCCTCGTGGCGGTGGAACAGACGGTCCATTCGCAGAAACTCGGCGCGGATTTCCGCCGGGAGCCCGGCCGCAAGTATGCCCTCATCTTCGGCAACGAAGTCTATGGCGTCCGGCAGGATGTCGTCGATGCCTGCGACCTCTCCCTGGAGATCCCCCAGTACGGTACCAAGCATTCCCTGAACGTCTCCGTCTCCGTGGGCGTGGTGCTCTGGGAGATGGTGCGCTGATAATCAGTATTTTCAACGGATTTGCTATCTTTGTATCCGTTGAAGATCCAGCGCCATGACCCTTGCCCAGTTATTCAGGAGAATCGTCCCCTATGTGAAGCCTCACCGCTTCCTGCTGCTTGCCACCCTGTCCCTCACCCTCCTCGGCTCCCTGGTAGCGCAGGTGAACGCCGTCGTGCTGGACCGGACCGTGGATGCCATCAATGCCCTGGTGGGATCGCCGGAATTCACGTGGGCGAAGGCGGCGAAGATACTGACCATCGTCAGTATCGTCCTGCTCGGGAAGGAAATCCTCCGGGCCGGCATCTCTTTCGGGCAGAGTATCTTCGGTGAGAAACTCCGGATCAACATCTCCCAGCGGCTGTCCCTGGGCGTCGTGGAACGGATCCTCCAGTATCGCATGGCCTTTTTCGCCCGGAGCGACAACGCCCCCGGCATGCTCCAGGCGCGCATCGACCAGGGCGCCAGCAGCATCTCTCGCACCATCCAGAACTTCTTCATCAACCTGCTGCCGATGATCGTGAGTTCCGTCCTGGCGCTCATCCTCATTTTCGCGGCCAACGTGTACGTGGGCCTGACGGCCCTGGCCATCGTCCCCATCTATTTCTGGATCACGTCGCTGCAGGGAAAGAAACTGAAGAGTTCCCGCAAGAACATGCGCGGTTTCAACGAGCGGCGGAGCGGCAGCATCATGAACATCCTCGAGAGCATGAATGTCGTCAAGTCCTTCAACCGGGAGGAAATCGAACTGGGGAAACAGACGGAACTCCAGGAAGGCTACTACGGCAACCAACTCAGCATCCGGCGCGCATCCTTCGGTTTCGACGCCCTGAAGAGTTTCGTGAGCCAGACCGGCACGGTGCTCATCATCATCCTCACCTCCTATCTCGTCCTCAGCGGCTATCCCGGGATGACGATCGGCAAGATTATGTACCACATCATGCTGTTCTCCAACGTGACGGCCCCGATCACCTCCCTCCAGCGCATCTTCGACGACCTGAACGACGCCCTGGTGTATGCGGAGGGCTACTTCGACATCGTCGATGCCGAAGGCGAGTTGGAGCCCTCGGGCGGCTACCGTCCGGAGAAGGTGGAAGGCAACTTCGAGATGAAGAATGTGGATTTCACCTATCCCAACGGCACCAAGGCCCTGTACGATGTATCGCTGAAGGTGGACAGCGGCAAGATCACGGCGCTGGTCGGGCTCAGCGGAGCGGGAAAATCGACCATCGTGAACCTGCTGGACAAGTTCTACGAGCCGGACTGCGGCACCATCACCCTGGACGGGGTGGACCTCCGGGAGTGGGATACGCACTACCTGCGGGAGAACATCGGCCTGGTCCTGCAGAAGAACCATATCTTCGACGGCACGGTCGTGGAGAACATCCGGTACGGAAAGCCGGACGCCACCCTGGAAGAGGTGTATGAGGCGGCGCGCAAGGCCAGCATCTACGACCAGATCGCGGCCCTGCCGAAGGGTTTCGACACGGCCGCCACCCACCTGTCCGGCGGCCAGCAGCAGCGCAACGCCATCGCGCGGATGGTCCTCAAGAACCCGCCCATCATCTTCCTGGACGAGCCCACGGCGTCGCTGGACGCCATCGCCACGGAACAGATCAAGTCCGCGATAGACGCGATCAAGAAGGACCGCACCGTGGTCATCATCTCCCATTCCATCTCCCAGATCATCGACAGCGAGATGGTCTATGCGCTGCAGGAAGGCCATGTGCAGCAGAGCGGCGACCCCGACGAACTCTACCGAAAAGGCGGCGTCTATAAGGACATCGTCGATGCCTCCGCCCGCAGCCTCAACATCGAAAAACTCGCCCAGACCGTCGCCCAGTCAGGGAGCAAAGAGCCGGCGGGGGAATAGTTTTTCCGAAAAATGGTTATATTTGTCCAATAACGACGACGCTGAACGCATCGCCCGGATCCTATGAAAAAGTTACTGCTTATCCTGCTGAGCGCTACGCTCTGCCTGAACGTTATGGCCGGAGGCGTGAAGTCCGGCCCGTGGGTGACGGAGGCCCGGACGGACCGCATCACGATTCTTTGGACCAGCGACGTGCCGGGGATGGCATGGGTGGAACTGGCCGACGGGACGAAGGTCTGGGAGACTTTCGCCGGCCGGCGCGTCTTCCACCGCCTGCACAGCATCCGCATCGGCGGTCTCCAGAGTGGGTCGATCCTCCGCTACCGTGTGTGCGGCCAGGATATCAAGGACGACTCCAACGCGCGCAATCCCGAGTTCGGGGAGGTCTATGAAGGGGAGTGGCAGAGTGTCCGCATCTTCGACCAGAAGGCGGCGGAGTGCCGTTTCTCGGTCTTCAACGACATCCACATGCGCCTCCCGCAGTACGAGGCCCTCGTCGCGCAGGTGGATTCCGCATCGACGGATTTCCTGTTCCTGAACGGTGACATCGTTTCGGCGGGTAACTACGACCTGGATACCTACATCCGTTATACCCTGGACCCGCTGGGGAACCTTCCCGCCGGGATTCCCGTCCTGTTCGGGCGCGGGAACCACGAGGGGCGCGGCAACAACGTGGAACTGATGGCCGATGTGTTCCCGAACGAGGATCCGGCCCCGTTCTACTACACCTTCCGCCAGGGTCCCGTGGCCTTCATCGTCTTCGATGCGGGTGAAACCGGGAAGAACCGGTCCATCCTCTACAGCGGGAAGGATGTGTACGAAGAGTATCTGAACGAGCAGATCGAATGGGCGAAGAAGGCCCTGCAGGAGCGATGGTTCCGCAGGGCGCCTGTCAAGGTGTGCCTGCTGCACGTGCCGATGATCGACCATCCGGACAAGACGGACTACCTCCTCCAGCGCTGGCTGAACATCCATTTCGTGCCGATGCTGAACCGGGCCGGCATCGACCTGATGATCGGGGCGGACCTGCATCAGTTCATGTTCTGCGAGAAAGGGACGATGGGGAATGCTTTCCCCATCATCGTCAACGACGAGGCTCACCGCCTGGATTTCACCTACTCCCACGGACACATCACCGTGCGGACTTTCCATCCCAACGGGACGAAGGAATTCGAAAGGACTTTTTAACCACTGGTTTCACCGACATGCAAAACGAAGTGATCGAGGCGCTCTTGAAGCGCAGAAGCATCCGCTCCTACAAGCCGGAGCAGATTACCGACGATGAACTCAGGACCGTGCTGGAAGCGGGCACATGGGCCCCGACGGGCATGGGACGCCAGGATCCCTGGATTGTGGCCGTGCAGAATCCCGCTCTCCTGAAGAAGATTTCCCGGATGAACGCGGCGGTCTGGGGCCGGGACATCGACCCCTTCTACGGCGCGCCCACCTACGTGCTGGTTTTCGGCTCGGACCCGGCCGTCTGGGCGAACTCCGTCCCCGACGGGTCGCTCGTGCTGGGCAACATGATGAACGCCGCCCATGCCATCGGCCTGGGCTCCTGCTGGATCAACCGCGAACGCGAAATGTTCGCCACCCCCGAAGGCAAGGCCCTGATGCAGGAACTCGGCCTCCCGGACGGCCTCATCGGCATCGGCGCCCTCGCCCTTGGCTATCCCGCCGGCCCCGCCCGCGACCCGAAGCCCCGCAAGGAGAACTATTGGCGCGTGGTGAAGTAGGTCATCTTGCCCGGCCATCTCGTGAGCAAATAAGCCCTTTTCTGCTTACGAAACCACATTCCTGGGCGTTCTGTGAGCAGAATCGGCTCTTTTTGCTTACGAAAAAGCCAGCCCCGACCGGGACTGGCTTTTGGTTGTGTGCCGCGCTTCGCTTACGCGTTCGGATTCTGCTTGATCTCGGCCTGGGCGGCGGCGAGACGGGCGATGGGGACGCGGAACGGGGAGCAGGAGACGTAGTCGATGCCGATCGTGTTGAAGAACTCGATGGACTTCGGATCGCCGCCGTGCTCGCCGCAGATGCCGCACATGAGGCCCTGGCGGAAGGAACGGCCCTTGTCCACGCCGATCTTCACCAGTTGGCCGACGGCCTTGGTGTCGATGGTCTGGAACGGGTCGGCGTCCAGGATCTTGTTGCCGAGGTAGTCACCCATGAAGGTGCCGATGTCGTCGCGGCTGAAGCCGAACGTCATCTGGGT
>JAFXMA010000055.1 GCA_017530725.1 Bacteroidales bacterium | reverse complement strand
GTTCGAGACCGATTTCAAGCGCGAGGTCTATTCCGACCTCACCGGTGAGCGCGGCACCCTGATGGGCGCGATCCAGGGCATCCTGTCCGCCCAGTACGAAGTGCTCCGCGAGCACGGCCACAGTCCGTCCGAGGCCTTCAACGAGACCGTCGAGGAACTGACACAGTCTCTGATGCCGCTCTTCGCGGAGAAGGGTATGGACTGGATGTACGCGAACTGCTCCACCACCGCCCAGCGCGGCGCGCTGGACTGGATGGGCCCGTTCCACGACGCCACCAAGCCGGTCTTCGAGAAACTGTACGAGCGTGTGGCGAGCGGCGAGGAGGCCCAGGTCTCCATCGACGCGAATTCCAAGCCGGACTACCGGGCGGGCCTGGAGAAGGAGTTGAAGGCGCTCCGCGAGAGCGAACTCTGGCGTACCGGAGCCGCCGTCCGCAAACTGCGTCCTGAAGAAATCGACCGATGAACGAGCGGGTTTACATATTCGATACCACGCTCCGTGACGGGGAACAGGTCCCGGGCTGCCAGTTGAACACCGTGGAGAAGATCCAGGTCGCGAAGGCCCTGGAACTCCTGGGCGTGGACATCATCGAGGCCGGCTTCCCGATTTCCAGCCCGGGTGATTTCAATTCGGTGGTGGAGATTTCCAAGGCGGTGACCTGGCCCACGGTATGCGCCCTGTCCCGGGCGGTGGAAAAGGA
The DNA here is from genome assembly GCA_017530725.1 of Bacteroidales bacterium. GTDB lineage: Bacteria > Bacteroidota > Bacteroidia > Bacteroidales > UBA932 > Cryptobacteroides. Next base: position 10,477 of record JAFXMA010000055.1, on the reverse strand, counting down.
TATCGACCTGGCCGCCGAGGCGCTGAAATACGCGAAGCGGGGCCGGATCCACACCGGGATCGGCACCTCCGACGAGCACATCCGCTATAAGTTCAATTCCACCCGGGAAGAGGTCCTGGAACGGGCCGTGCGGGCGGTCAAGTATGCGAAGAAATACGTCGAGGACGTGGAATTCTACGCCGAGGACGCCGGCCGGACCGACAACGAGTACCTCGCCCGCGTGGTGGAGGCCGTGATCAAGGCGGGCGCGACCGTGGTCAACATCCCCGACACGACCGGCTACTGCCTCCCGGACGAGTTCGGCGCCAAGATCAAGTACCTGATGGAGCACGTGGACGGGATCCACAAGGCCGTCATCTCCACCCATTGCCACAACGACCTCGGGATGGCCACGGCCAATACGATGGCCGGCCTGCTGAACGGCGCCCGCCAGTGCGAGGTGACCATCAACGGCATCGGCGAGCGGGCCGGAAACACCGCCCTGGAGGAGATCGCGATGATCCTGAAGGCCCACAAAGGGATTCCCCTGGAGACCAACATCAACACCAAGCGCATCTTCCCCACGAGCCGGCTCGTGTCGTCCCTGATGAACATGCCGGTCCAGCCCAACAAGGCCATCGTGGGCAAGAACGCCTTCGCGCATTCGTCCGGCATCCACCAGGACGGCGTCCTGAAGAACGCCCAGACCTATGAGATCATCGACCCGAACGACGTGGGCATCGACACGAATTCCATCGTGCTGACGGCCCGCAGCGGCCGGGCGGCGCTCAAGTACCGGCTGGATGTTCACGGCGTGAAACTGGACGAGAAGAAACTGGACGAGGTGTACGAGCAATTCCTCCGCCTGGCCGACAGCAAGAAGGAGATCCACGACGACGACATCCTGATGCTCGCCGGGGCCGACCGTGCCTCCGAGCGCCGCATCAAGGTGGACTGGCTCCAGGCGACGAGCGGCATCGGCATGAAGCCGGTCGCCTCCATCGGCCTGGACATCGCCGGGGAGAAATTCGAGGCTGCGGCGACCGGAAACGGCCCGGTGGACGCTTCCATCAATGCCCTCCGCCAGATCATCCGCCGGCATGTGACCATCAACGAGTTCACCATCCAAGGTGTCTCCAAGGGGTCCGATGACCTGTGCAAGGTGCACATGCAGGTGGAGAACGAGGGGCGGATCTACTACGGATTCGGCGCCTCCACGGACATCGTCACCGCCTCCATCGAGGCTTATGTGGACTGTATCAACAAGATCGTATGAATACCCTGTTTGACAAGATCTGGGATGCGCACGTCGTCCAGCATGTGGAAGGCGGGCCGGACCAGTTGTACATCGACCGGCTGTACTGCCACGAGGTGACGAGCCCGCAGGCCTTCGACGGCCTCCGTGCCCGCGGCATCCGCTGCCTGCGCCCGGAACGGATCGTCTGCATGCCGGACCACAATACCCCTACGGAGGGGCAGGACCGGCCCATCGAGGACCCTGTTTCCAAAAAACAGGTCGATGCCCTGGCCGCCAATGCGGCCGAATTCGGGCTGACGCACTTCGGGATGATGCATCCGGACAACGGGATCATCCACGTCGTGGGCCCGGAGAAGGGCCTTTCCCTGCCCGGGATGACCATCGTCTGCGGTGATTCCCACACCTCCACGCACGGAGCCGTGGGCGCCGTTGCCTTCGGCATCGGCACGAGCGAGGTGGAGATGGTCCTGGCTTCGCAGTGCATCCTGCAGCAGAAGCCCAAGTCGATGCGGATCCGGGTCGAGGGCACCCTGGGCAAGGGCGTGACCGCCAAGGACATGGCCCTCTTCCTGATGAGCCGGCTCACGACCAGCGGTGCGACGGGCTACTTCGTCGAGTACGCCGGTTCCGCCGTCCGGGCCCTGTCCATGGAAGGCCGCCTGACCCTGTGCAACCTGTCCATCGAGATGGGGGGCCGCGGGGGATTCGTCGCACCGGACGAAACCACGTTCGCCTACCTCAAGGGCCGCGACTGTGCGCCGAAGGGGGAGGAGTGGGACCGGGCGGTCGAAGCCTGGCGGCAACTGCGCAGTGACGACGACGCTGTCTTTGACCGGGAAGTCGTGTTCGATGCGGCAGAGATCGCGCCGATGATCACCTACGGAACCAATCCCGGAATGGGTATCCCCATCACGGGCTACCTTCCTACGTTGGACGACATCCCTTCCGAGGCACATGCCTCATTCTGTAAATCATTGAAATACATGGGATTCCGACCGGGCTACATGCTCCTGGGAAAGCCCGTCGACTATGTTTTCCTCGGTGCCTGCACGAACGGGCGCATCGAGGATTTCCGGGCCTTCGCCTCCATCGTCGCCGGCCGCCGGAAGGCACCCGGCGTCGTGGCATGGCTCGTGCCCGGCTCCTGGAAAGTGTATCGCCAGATTGAGGCGGAGGGACTGGACAAGGTCCTGGAAGCCGCCGGCTTCGAGATCCGCCAGCCCGGCTGTTCCGCCTGCCTGGCGATGAACCCCGACCGGATTCCCGCCGGGAAATACTGCGTATCCACGAGCAACCGGAACTTCGAGGGCCGGCAGGGCCCCGGTTCCCGGACGCTCCTCGCCAGCCCGCTGACGGCGGCCGCCGCGGCCGTCACCGGCTGCATCACCGATCCCCGCGCACTGCTATGAAACAGAAATTCGACATCATCGAGAGCACCTGTGTCCCGCTTCCGCTGGAGAACGTGGACACCGACCAGATCATTCCCGCCCGCTTCCTGAAGGCGACGACCCGGGATGAGCGTTTCTTCGGCGAAAACCTGTTCCGCGACTGGCGCTACGATCCGGACGGGACGCCGGTCCCCGGCTTCGTGCTGAACGACCCCCGCTACGGCGGGGAGATCCTCGTCGCCGGCCGCAACTTCGGCTCCGGCTCCAGCCGCGAGCACGCGGCCTGGGCCATCGCCGGCTATGGATTCAAGGTGGTGATTTCCAGTTTCTTCGCGGATATCCACAAGAACAACGAACTGAACAATTTCGTCCTGCCGGTGGTCGTGACGCCCGAATTCCTGGACGAACTGTTCGCCAGCATCGATGCGGATCCCGCGACGAAAGTGCGGGTGGACGTTCCGAACCAGACCGTGACGAACCTCGCCACGGGCCGGAGCGAATCCTTCGAGTTGAACGCTTACAAGAAATATTGTCTGATGAACGCGCTGGACGACATCGACTACCTGCTGCTTCAGAAGGACAGGATCGAAGCCTACGAGAAACGATGATCGAAATCCTGGATACGACCCTGCGTGACGGCGAACAGACCGCCGGTGTCTCGTTCAACCCGGACGAGAAACTGGCCATCGCGCGCCTGCTGCTGGAGGAACTGAAGGTGAACCGGATCGAGGTGGCCTCGGCGCGGGTGTCCCGCGGCGAGGAGGAAGCCTTTGCCAAGATCTGCGCCTGGGCCTCCACCTGCGGGAGGATCGGCGCCGTCGAGGCGCTGGGCTTCGTGGACGGGGGACAGTCGGTGGAATGGATCCGTTCGGCCGGGGGAAGGGTGATGAACCTGCTCACCAAGGGCTCGCTCCGCCATGTTACCGGGCAACTCCGGAAGCGGCCGGACCAGCATCGGGACGACATCCTCCGGGAAATCCGCCTGGCCGTGTCCAAGGGGCTTGAAGTCAATGTTTACCTGGAGGACTGGTCCAACGGAATGGCCGATTCGCCGGACTATGTCTTCTTCCTGGTCGATGCCCTGCAGGAGGCCCCTGTGCGGCGGATCATGCTGCCCGACACCCTGGGCATCCTGGACCCGGTCCGGGCCGGGGATTACTGCCGGACGATGACCGACCGCTATCCCGGCATCCATTTCGACTTCCATCCGCACAACGACTATGACCTGGCCGCCGCCAATGCGTTCGCCGCGGTGAGGGCCGGGGTCAAGGGCCTGCACACGACCGTGAACGGGCTGGGGGAGCGGACCGGAAACCTGCCCGTGTCCAGCGTCATCGGCATCCTGAACGACCACCTGAAGGTGGCCAACACGCTGGACGAGAGCCGTCTGATGCACGTGTGCCGCTATGTGGAGACCATCTCCGGCGTGCGGATCCCGGCGAACAAGCCCCTCGTGGGCGAGTTCGCCTTCACGCAGACGAGCGGGGTCCATGCCGACGGCGACCGCAAGGGCGGACTGTACCAGAACGCCCTGCTGCCGGAACGCTTCGGCCGCCACCGCCATTATGCCCTCGGAAAGACCAGCGGCAAGGCCAATGTGGTCAAGAACCTGGAAACCCTGGGCATCACCCTCACCCCGGAACAGATGAAGCGGGTGACAGCCCGGGTGGTGGAACTCGGTGACAAGAAGGAAAGCCTGTCCACCGAAGACCTTCCGTTCATCGTCGCTGACGTCCTGAAAGGGGATTTCTCCTCCGCGCCGGACCGGATCCACATCATCAATTACGGCCTCCAACTCACGCGGGGGATGCGCCCGGTCGCGAACCTGCGCATCGACATCGACGGAACGCAGTACGAGGAATCCGCGGCGGGGGACGGCCAGTACGACGCCTTCATGAAGGCGCTGTGGAAGATCTACGACCGGCTGGGCCGGAAGCACCCGCGGCTGACGGACTATGTCGTGAAGATCCCGCCCGGAGGCAAGACGGACGCCCTCGTGGAGACGACCATTTCCTGGGACTGGGAAGGCCGGGGCTTCAAGACGCGGGGCGTGGATTCCGACCAGGCCGAGGCGGCCATCAAGGCCACGGTCAAGATGTTGAACCTGATAGAAAACCAACGGATATGAAACTCAAGATTGCAAAGTTGCCCGGAGACGGCATCGGCCCGGAGGTCGTGGCCCAGGCCGTCAAGGCCGTCGATGCCGTGTGCGCCCGGTTCGGGCATGAGGCATCCTATGTCTCGGGGTATGTGGGTGCCTGTGCCATCGACCGGTTCGGAGACGCCTATCCGGCCGAGACGCATGCCCTGTGCCTGGAAAGCGACGCCGTCTTGTTCGGGGCGGTGGGCGATCCCCGATACGACAACGACCCGACGTCGAAGGTGCGCCCGGAGCAGGGACTCCTCGCCATGCGCAAGCAGTTGGGCCTGTATGCCAACCTCCGCCCGGTGGAGACCTTCAAGTCCCTCGTGGACAAGTCCCCGCTGAAGGCCGAACTCGTGGACGGGGCCGATTTCCTGTGCATCCGGGAACTCACCGGCGGCATGTATTTCGGCGAGAAGGGCCGGAAGGACGGCGGGAACACCGCCTACGACACCTGCATCTACAGCCGGGCCGAGGTGGAGCGCATCCTGCGCCTCGCCTTCGAATATGCCGGCCGGCGCCGCGGGCACCTCACGGTCGTGGACAAGGCCAACGTGCTGGAATCGTCTCGCCTATGGCGCCAGGTCGCCCGGGAAATGGAACCGGACTATCCCGGTGTCACGGTCGATTACATGTTCGTGGACAACGCCGCCATGCAACTGATCCGCTGCCCGAAGTTCTTCGACGTCCTGGTGACCGAGAACACTTTCGGCGACATCCTGACGGACGAGGCCAGTTGCATCAGCGGATCGATGGGCCTGCTGGCATCGGCGTCGGTCGGGGAGCACACCTCCCTGTTCGAGCCCATCCACGGCTCTTATCCGCAGGCGGCCGGGAAAGACATCGCGAACCCCGTCGCGGCCATCCTGTCGGCGGCGATGATGTTCGAGTATGCCTTCGGCCTGATGGACGAGGGAAAGGCCATCCGCAAGGCCGTTGCGGCCTCGCTGGAGGCCGGTGTAACCACCGAGGACCTCGGCGGCACGTATTCCACCTCCGCGGTGGGGGATTGGATTGCATCTGAAATTTGAAACGATATGGAACCGATTGATTGGAAAAACCTGGGCTTCGACGCCTACCGGACCCGCACGGTCGTCTTCTCCCATTACAAGGACGGCAAGTGGTCCACTCCCGAAATGACGGAGACCTTCTCCTTTACGATGGACCCGTTCGCGCAAGTGCTGCACTACGCGATTTCCTGCTTCGAGGGCCTGAAGGCCTTCCGGCAGAAGGACGGCCGCATCGCCCTCTTCCGTCCGGACAGGAACGCCGCCCGCATGCAGCGGACGGCCGATTTCCTGGGCATGCCCTGCCCTTCCGAAGAAATGTTCATCCGGATGTGCGGGGACTGTGTCCGCGGCAACCTGGAGTTCCTCCCGCCGTATGGGCTGGGGGCCTCGATGTACGTCCGCCCGCTGCTGTTCGGCGTCCATCCCCAGATGCAACTGGTACCCTATCCGGAGGCCGTTTTCGCCGTGATGTGCGCCCCCGTGGGCTCCTACTATGGCGCCCACCTGAAGTCCTGCGCCGCCGCCATTCCCGGCAACTATGACCGCTGCGCGCCCAAGGGTTCCGGCAGTTACAAGATCGGCGCGAACTATGCGGCGACCTTCAAGCCCTACAAATGGGCGCACGAGCAGGGGTATGCGGAGATCCTGTACCTGAATTCCTGCACCCGGGAGTTCGTGGACGAGTTCGGATCGTCCAACTTCTTCGGCATCAAGGGCAACACGTATGTGACTCCGCTTTCCGACAGCGTCCTGCCTTCCATCACGAACCTGACCCTGCAGCAGGTGGCGGTCGATCTGGGGATGGAAGTTGAGAAGCGTCCCGTTCCCCTGGAGGAACTCGCCGAGTTCGACGAGGCAGCGGGCTGCGGCACGGCCGTGGTGATCACTCCGCTTTCGCACATCGACATGAAACCCGTCCTGGAAGAACCGGGCGTCTCCCGTTCCTTCCGCTACTGCTCGGACGGCGAAGTGGGACCCGTGTGCAAGAAACTCTACCAGCGCATCCGCGAAGTCCAGGACGGCGATGTCCCCGACGTCCACGGCTGGTGCCGATACATCGGCTACTAGCGCCTGGAAAACATGGAAGAAAACGAGGCTCGCATCCCTGCGAGCCTCGTTTCTGGTTAGTTAGTAGTGTATTCTTACTCAGAAGAAGGTTAATTGTGTCGGTTAGAAGAAGCGTTTTCGTCTTCTGGAAAAGGCTGGCATGTCACATGCTTACCTTTTTCAATGACAAAGATACGCAAACTTTCTTTATGTGCAAATTTTTTTGAATAAAACTTTATTTAATAAAAAGTTTTAAAAACTATATGTGAGTTTAACCATAACATTCCGCGGGGCCTGCGGATAGAGCCCGGCCTCCATGTAATCGCTGCCATCCCAGGCGCGGTACACCCAGGCATACGCATAGTACAGACGGTTCAGGAGGTTGTTCACATGGACGGAAACGCCCAGGGAGCCAGTAGGAAGGGGGAACGAATGGGTCAGGGACAGGTCCGTGACGAAGAAGGCGGGGATGCAGCGGTCCGCGTTCGCGGTGTTGTCCCAGTACTGTTTTCCCACATATTTCCCGCTCAGGGTCAGGGTGAGGGGTTTCCAACCGCCCTGGAAAGGAGAGACGGAGATGCGGCCCATGCCTACCACGGAAGGGGAAAGCAACATGGTCGTGTTCTCATAGGTCTCCGTTTTGTAGCCGCCATCGACCCAGTTCTCGATGTAGGCGGTGAAGGAGCGGAGTTTGTTGGTGGACAGGGTCAGGTTCGCATCGGTCCGGAGCCAGCCGGCGGGTGTCCAGGCGGCGGCGAGTTCGATGCCCCGGCGCCAGCCCCTGCCAACATTTTCCTTGATCGCGTACCCCGAGGAACTCAGGCGGCCCGTTTCCAGCAGCATGTCCCGGTACTCCATCAGGTAAGCGTTGGCCGATGCCGTGAAACGTTCCGCGGCAAACTCCCAGCCCGCTTCGATGTCCAGCATCGACTCGGGTTTGATCGGAATCATTTCGCCCTTGATGTTCTCCTTGATGTCGCTCTTGCCCGGCTCGCGGTGGCCGACGGCGGCGGAGACATAGAACTTGTGGGCACCGAAGTTGGCGGTGACGCCCGCACGGGGATTGAAGAAATCCCATTTCTCGTGATAGTCGATCGGCACCGAACTCGCCTTGTCGTCCCGTCCTACGAGGGAGTAGCCGATGTGGCGGTACTGCAGGTCGGCATAGGCGGTAAGCCACGGAAGCGGCTGATACTCGGCACGCACGAACGTGCTGACTTCCTGCTTGGTGCCGGTGTTGCGGTACCAGGCGTCTTGCCGGTTCATGGACGCATAGTCGTAGTCCGTCCCCAGCAGGCGTGCCCAGAGCATCTCGCCCCAGTGGCCGCCGACGTAACGGGAGACGTTCACCCCGCCATCGACCTTCAGGGAGGACGTCCGCAGGCGGAGGTCCGTCTGGAAGACGTACAGGTCGTTGTCCATCCGCTTCCGGTAGATCATGTCGCTCTTCTTCTGGCCCTGCCAGGAACTGAACGGATAGCCGAATTCGGCGAACTTCCGGCCGGTCTTGTAGTACTCGTCGTAGCCGTCGCCGCGGGTGTAGTCCGCCACGGAGGTCCAGGTAAGGACGTCCGTCAACTGGCGGGAATAGTGCAACTGGAGGTGGTGCTGGGCGTAGTTGTCGGTCTGGTTCGGGTAGTAGCGGGTGTTGCCGGCGTCATCGACATACTCGCCTGCGCCGTTGTAGCGGCGGTCGGTCGCGTACATTTCCGGGGAGATGCCGTCCCAGGTGATGCCGCTTTTCTGGTCGCCCATCAGGTAGGTGAACCGGAGGGAGTTCTTTCCCTTCAGCCAGCCCAGGACGGCGAACAGCGAGGCGGATTCCACGCCGGCGTTCCGGATGTAGCCGTCCGTCCTTCCGGCGGAGTAGGCGAGGTTGAAGTACAGGCCCGAAGGCTGCAGGCCGGACATGCCGGAGACCGTCGTCAGGACCGTGCCGTACGATCCGGCGGAAACCTCCCAGCGGAAAGAAGGTTCGGGCGCGACGAAGGCCGTGTTCATGTTGACGCTGGCCCCGAAGGCGCCGGCTCCGTTCGCGGACGTGCCCAGACCGCGCTGGACCTGGACGCCGGAGAGGAGGGCCGTCAGGGCGGGGATGTTCACCCAGAACACTTCCTGGGATTCGGAGTCGTTCAGGGTGACACCGTTCAGGGTGACGTTGATCTGGGAGCCCTTGGAGCCGCGGATGGTCATCGCCGAGTTGCCCAGCCCGGTGCCGCCCTCGTTGTAGGTCACCACGGAAGGCAGGAGGTTCAGGGTCATCGGCAGGGAATTCATCGGGTTGGAGGCCCGGAGGGCGTCCTTGCCGACATCGGTATGCGTTACAGGGGTGCGGGTCCCGGCGCGGGACGAGGAGACGAGGACGGAATCCAGTCTTTCCACTTTTTCAGGCTCCTGCGCTCCCGCGCAGATGCACACGGCGGCAAACGCCGCCAACAATACGGTTTTTTTCATATACTTTCCTCCGGCGGTATGAACCGCATCAGGTTCTACGGGTTTGTTCTCAACCGGGCACGCGGGCCCGATACCCCGAGATATTATTTCTTAACCAGTTCTATCTCAAACATTTTGGGCCAGTACTTCCCGGTCAGGAAGATCCTGCCCCGCTTGTCCACGGCAATGCCGTTCAGCACATCCTCGTTCCCGGTCCGTTCCCGGTAGGGGAGCAGGCCCCGGCAGTCCACGGTCGCCTCCACCTTGCCGTCGGAAGGGTCGATGATGACGATCGTGTCGGAAGTATAGATGTTCGCCCAGATTTTTCCGTCGATGTATTCCAGTTCGTTCAGTTCGCGCACCGACTTCCCGTCCATGGTGACCCGGAGGCGCCGCTGCACGTTCAGGTCTCCGTCCATGAAGTACAGGAAGGAGGTGCCGTCGCTGGCGATGAGTTGCTTCCCGTCCGTGGTGAGGCCCCAGCCCTCCCGCGGGTAGGGGAGAGTCGCCTTGTATTTCCGCGTGGCGGCGTCGTACAGGAAGACGACGTTGTTCGTCCAGGTCAGGAGGTAGAGGTTGTCCCCGAAGAAGATGGAACCCTCGATGAAATACTTCCGCGAGAAGTCCATCCGGGAGAGGGCCTCGCCCGTCTCCAGGTCCACGGTACGGAAGGTGCTCTCGCCCCACTGGCCGGTGGATTCATACAGGGAATCCCCGTGGAAGAACAGGCCCTGGGTATAGGATGTGACGTCGTGGGGGAACTCCTGCACGACTTTCACCTTGTATTGGCGCACCTTCGTGGAGCCGCAGGAAACCGCGGCCGCGACGAGGCAGAGTATGAGCAAAAACTTTCTCATTTCCGAACGGGCAGACAAAAGTACATATTTTTTCGTACCTTTGCAACCGAAAAAGGCGGGACGATCTGCCGCGCCGGGAAACCGGTGAGGAAAGTCCGCACAGGGCAGGGCGCCTGACTGTGGAAAGCACAGAAGGGAGTAATCTTTTCCGTCCGTAACAGAGAATGACCGCCCGCAAGGGCAAGGGTGAAAACGCGGGGTAAGAGCCCACGACACCGTGCGGCGACGTACGGCGGGTACGGCGGCAGGCCTGCAAGACCAAATATACCGGCAGATGAGGGCGGCCCGTCCGATGCCGGGGGGTAGGTTGCGAAGATAAATGGCAGATTCAAAAACAGAAAGCGGCTTACGGCCCCGCCTTT
>JAFXMA010000054.1 GCA_017530725.1 Bacteroidales bacterium | reverse complement strand
GTCGCCAGTTCGAGCCTGGTGAGTGGCTCGGTCAAGGGGGCTGACTCGATTTTGAGTCAGCCCCCTTTCCATATCACAAAAAAGTCGTACTTTTGCAGAAATCTTTGTCAAGTCTATGAAATCGGATATCATTGTGATCGGAGGAGGAGCCTCCGGCCTCGTGGCGGCCATCGGGGCCGCGGAAGTGTTGGCGCAGACGGGCAGCGGGGAGACCGTGACCGTGCTGGAGAAGATGCCCAAGGCAGGCCGGAAGGTGATGATCACCGGCAAGGGCCGGTGCAACTTCACGAATGTCAAGGAGTGGGGCGACTTCTCGGACCATGTCCGCACCGATACCAACTTCATCAGCCCCGCGTGGCACAATCTCACCCCGGAAAGACTCATCGAACTGTTCAAGGCCAATGGCCTCCGCAGCGTCGTGGAGCGCGGTGACCGTGCTTTCCCGGAGTCCCACATGGCAGGCGACGTGGTGGATACCCTGCTCCGGGCTTGCACGCTTGCGGGCGTGAAAGTGGTCACCGGCTGCGAGGTCAAGACCGTGGACAAGACCGCCCGCGGCTGGAGCCTGGACACCGTGAAAACCATCACCAAGGAGCGCCGCATCCCGAGCGACGACCCGCGCAAGAAGCCGCAGTTCAAGATCGAAACCAAGATCGAGACCGAGGAATATACCTGTTCCAAACTCATCATCGCCACCGGCGGCCTGTCCTATCCTGGCACCGGTTCCACCGGCGACGGCTACATGTGGGCCGAGGAACTGGGCCACAGCGTGGAGCCCTGCTACCCGTCCCTGACCGCCCTCGTCCCCGAGGGCTACAAGACGGAGCAGAGCGCCCTGGCGGGCGAAATCAAGCAGGCCTTCCGCGGCCGTACCGTCTATGGCAAGACGAAGGAACGCAAGATCACGCCCCTGCCGGACTGGTATCCCAAGTTCGAAAAGCACATCGAGCGCATCAAGCCCCTCTCCGAGGTGGGCGAACTCTTCAACGGGAACAACCTGGAAAATGTCCAACTCACACTGTTCATCAACGGTGAAGAAGTCCAGAGCGAGTTCGGCGACATCGAGTTCACCGACGGCGGCCTGGAAGGCCCGCTGGGCTTCATGGTGAGCCGGAAGGCGGTCAACGCCCTGAACAACGGGCAGAAAGTGAGCGTCTCCATCGACCTGAAGCCCGCCGTGGAACTGGAGAAACTGGACGGGGACGTCCATCAGAAATGGGAGGATGTCATCCATGACGAGCGGTCCAAGGGCCAGAGTTTCCAGCGCGTCTTCCGCATCATGCTGGGCAAACTCATGCCGTGGGACCTCACCCTCGCCTTCCTCAAGACGAACCCGAAGGTGAGCGTCGATACGCTCGCCGCCGCGATGAAGGACTGGAAACTGGACATCGCCGGTTTCGTGGGCTTCGAGCGCAGCGTCGTCACCGCGGGCGGCATCGCCACCGGCGAGGTCGTCGCCAAGACGCTGGAGTCCAAGAAGCAGCCGGGGCTGTACTTCTGCGGCGAAGTCCTGGACATGGACGCCGATACGGGCGGCTACAACCTGCAACTCGCCTTCTCCACCGGCTATCTCGCCGGCCAATCCGCCGCGAAGGCGCTCACGGATAAATGACACCTGTCCGTCACATCCTCGGGACCGCCCTCCTGGCGTTGATTTCCTTCATCGGACTTGCCCAGCCGCGGACGGTCGTCCTTTCGGGTTATGTCCACGATGCGGAGAGCGGAGAGCCGCTTCCGCAGGCGGTCGTCTTCCTGGAAGACCGGAAGACGGGCGTTGCCACCGACGCCGTCGGTTTCTATTCCCTGCACGTCCCCGCGGGCAAGCACACCATCTATTGTTCCTTCTTCGGCTACGAGACGGAGGAGACCCAGGCCGACATGCAGAAAGCCACCCGGATGGACTTCCAGATGAAGGTGGACCGGAGCGAACTGGAGGCCGCCACGATCTTCTCGCGGTCCAAGCGGGAGGAAATCCAATTGCCGCAGATGGGCCTGCAACGGGTGGACGCGGCCCTCGTGAAGAAGATGCCCACGCTGATGGGCGAGAACGACATCATCCGCGTGATCCAGATGATGCCGGGCGTCCAGACCCCGAGCGAGGGGTCCACCGGATTCAGCGTCCGGGGCGGCGGCATCGACCAGAACCTCATCCTCATCGACGGTGCACCCGTGTACAACTGCGGCCATTTCCTGGGGTTCCTGTCCATGTTCAACGGGGACGCCATCCGCGGTGCAGACCTGTACAAGGGCGATTTCCCCGCTTCCTACGGCGGCCGCATCTCCTCGGTGCTGGACATCTCGACCAAGGACGGCAACTACCGGCATTTCAGCGGGAACGCCTCCTTCGGCCTGATTACGTCGAAACTGTTCCTGGAAGGGCCCATCGTCCCCGGGAAACTGTCCTTCATGCTGGCCGGACGCCGCACCTACATGGACCTGCTCCTCCCGATCATCGGCGCCAAACTGCCGGACCGGACCCAACTGTACTTCTACGACCTGAACGGTAAACTGAGTTGGATCGCGGGCGAAAAGGACCGGGTGTACCTGAGCGCTTTCAGCGGGAAGGACGTGTTCGGTTTCAGCATGCAGGAATTCAACCTCGCGGAGATCCTGTTCGGTTTCGCGAACCACACCCAGTCACTGCGGTGGAACCACCGGTACTCGCCCCGGCTCACCTCGGACGTCATCCTGTACAACTCCCTGTACCGCAATGACATCGGCACGGAAATGGACAGTGCCGACTTCGACACCCGCCAGGAGATCCGCGAGACCGGCATCAAGGCCGGATGGACCTGGTACGCGAACGCGTCCAACACCGTGAAGGCCGGCCTCCAGTTCGCCCGGTTCGGCATGATGCCGGGCCATACCCGGCCCCGGAACGACGAGTCGATGGTCAAGGAAGTGCGCATCCCCGACAACTTCGCCGTCCAGCCCGCCGTCTTCGTCCAGAACGAACAGAAACTGGGCCCCGCCACCCTCCGGTACGGCCTCCGCTACTCCACCTTCACCACCCTCGGGCCCACCGGGCAGAAGTACTTCGATCCGGATACCCATGAACTGACGGAAACGGTCCAGTTCGAGAAGAACAAGGCCATCAAGACGTTCTCCGGCCTGGAACCCCGGATTTCCGCCTCCATGCCCATCACCGAGGACCTGTCCGTCAAGGGCGCCTGGGTCCGCAGTTTCCAGTACATCCAGCAGTCGCGGATCAGCATCACCGGAAGCCCCGTCGATGCCTGGTTCGCCGCCTCGCCCAACGTGGAGCCCCAACGGTCCGACCAGTATTCCGTGGGCGTGAACGCCCTCTTCTCCAACCAGGCCCTGCAACTGTCCCTGGAAGGGTTCTACAAGGACAACCGGAACACGATGGACTTCGTGGACAATCCCGGCCTGGTGATGGCCGATCCCGACCGCGAAGGCCTCCTCCGCTTCGGCAAATCCTGGTCCTACGGGGCCGAACTCATGCTCAAGTACGATTTCGCCTGCTGGAACGGCTGGCTGGCCTATACCTGGTCCCGTGCCTGGTACCATATTCCCGACCTGAACGGCGGCAAGCCCTACCCTTCCCCACTCAACCACGAGCATGCGGTGAACTTCGTGCTCAGTTACGACTTCTCCAGGCAGTGGTCGGCCTCCACCGAATGGGTATTCTACAGCGGCTCCCCCACCACCTACCCCGTCGGCCGATTCGAATACATGGGCCGATGGGTCCCCGTCTTCTCCTCCCGCAACGAAGACCACCTTCCCGACTATCACCGGATGGACCTCTCCCTCACCTGGCGCACCAAGCGGCGGGTCGCCGAAAAGCGGTGGTCCACCGAGTGGAACCTCTCCCTGTACAACGCGTACTCCCGGCATAACGCCTGGTCCGTCGCCTTCTCCTATAACAGGGAGGAGCAGAAAGCGGGCGCGCTGAAAGTCTATCTGTTCACGATCATTCCTTCCGTATCCTGCAACATCCAGTTCTGACCGATGAAGAAGTTTTCCATCCTGTTCCTGCTGGCCCTGGCGGCCGCCTGTACGGAGAAGATCGACCTCGAATCCGCTTCGGACTATCACGATTATCTCGCCGTGGAAGCCACCCTCACGGACCGGGCGGACCGCCCCCAGCGCGTGGTCCTGTCCCAGTCCATCTCCTACTTCGAGGACCAGGCGAAGCCGATGGTCAGCGGGGCTTCCGTGGATGTGAACGGAGTCTCCTTCACCGAGGAGGAAACGGGCGTGTACGTGGCTCCGGAGGGTTATGCCTGCCAGGAAGGCATCGAATATAAACTCAGCATCCGGCTTAAGGACGGCCGGGCGTTCGAGGCGGAGGCCACGATGCCCGAGCGCGGCTTCCGGATGGACCAGATCGATTATGCCTGGGGAGGCGGGAAGACGATGGACATGGACAGTCTCTGGACCGTGGGCGTATGGGGCGAAGAGAAGGAGATCGACAGTTACTACCTCCTCACCCATGCCGTCAACGGGATCTACAAGCCCATCGAACTGGCCACGGTGGCCCCGGACCTGTTCTTCAACAGCAACCACGTCGTCGGTTTCCCGATCGAGCCCCTGCTGCAGTCGGAACTCCTCCGCAAGCAGTACGGTGATTGCTACAAGTACCTGGAGACGGGTGACGTCATCACCCTGGAAGTTTGGACGATGGAGAAGGGCTATTTCGACTATCTGCTGTCCCTGACGATGAACGGCGTCTCCATCCCGCTGTTCACGCCCCAGCCGGCGAATGCACCCACGAACATCCGCGGCGAGCATGTGCTGGGATACTTCGCCGTATGCCCGGTCAGCGCGGCCAGCGTGACCATCGAGGACCCGTTCCGGCCCTATTTCAAGAAACTGCTGTTCCCCGGGTTATAGGAGTTCTTCCAAGAGGGCCTTCCAGTGGCCCGGAAGGATGATGTGGTGATTGCCGATGGGGTCCTGGAGGAAATAGCGTGCATCCTCGGGCCTGAGTTGGAGGCGCACCTGCGTACGGCAGAGGTTCTGGCCGTACTCGTTGTCCAGCAGTTCCCCTTCCGCGATGAAATGACGCTTCAGGTCGCCGGAGACCTTGAAGACGGTGACCGGCCCCTGCGGGAAAATGCCGTGGATGCCTACGCCGATGCCGGACTCGAAATGCGTGTCGAACTGCCAGTCCTCCACGAGGTTGAACGGGATGGTGCAGTGCGCGAAGAGGATCCGGCCGGTTTCCACGTCGATCTGCGCCGGATTCGCCTGGAAGCCGGTCAGGCCGGTGAGGGCATGGGCGACCATCATCGACAGGAGCGCCGGGACATCGCCCTCGCAACTGGCGGGAACGTCCTCCGAGTTGAAGCAGGCCAGCGCCAGACAGCCGGTGTTGCCGACCGTGGTCAGGAGGTCGAAGCAGCGGAGGGTGAAGGCGTCCAGGCCATGCCGCTCCACGAGCGTCTTCAGGGCCTTGTACACCTTGACCGCACCGGGATAGGCTTCCCGGACCTTCGGGGCCATCTCCTGCTCCGCCGGGGCGGGCTCGCCGGATACCTTGCCGATTTCCACCAGCAGTTCCTCCATGGGAACTTCCTCCATCCGGATGCCCAGCCTGTCCAGCAGGGCGATCGGATCGGCCTGGCTGGCGATGAGCCAGTCGGAGGGCTGGCCGATGACGCCGATGCGCCTGCCCTTGAGCCGGGCGCGAGCCTCCTGGACCTGCTCCAGCGCATGGATCCGTTCCGCCACATAAGCGTCGCTGCCGTGCAGGACCTCGCCTTTCAGCCCCTGCTGACGCAGGTAGGAAAGGATTTCCAGCGACGCGGCGAGGGAATTGCTCTTGCCGGAAGTCAGGAGATAATAACGGTCGATGCCCCGGGCGAGCATCTCCGGCAGCAGGGCCTTGAAGATGCCCTCCGCTCCGCCGGTACGGACATAGATGAGGTCCAGCGCATGCGTGCCGAAATCGGAGAAATCGGCACCCTTGAATACGAACCCGTCCTCCGGGAACACGCTTTTCAGGAATTCGTCGGAGAGTCTGGATACGGAGGCCTCGTCGTGGAGACCGGAGGTGATGGTATAGACGGCAATCATGGTGATACAGGATTTGGGGACCGGCCCCAATAAAAAAAGGGAAAGCTGATTACATCGCACCGCTACGACCTCCTACCCTTGCTACATTCCTGTCCTGGGGGAGTTCAGAGGGAGCTGGTCGTGTAAGACTTTCCCGTTGCAAAGGTAGTCATTTTTCCGCGACTACCAAATTATTCCACTTTCAAACTGTCGAAGATCAGGGGGAGGATGTCCTCCACCTTGTCGAACTTGTAGATGGCGTGCGATCCGATGAGGATGATCCGCAGGGGGCGGTCGTACAGGCGCTGGTATTCGGCCATCACCTGGCGGCAGCCGCCGCAGGGAGCCGCGGGCATCTCGCAGACTTCGGCCCCGTTCCCGCCCACGATGGCGAGGGTGTCGAAGGGAACGCCGGGATGGTTCGCGCTGGCGGCGAACATGGCGGTGCGCTCCGCGCAGAGGCCGGAGGGATAAGCGATGTTCTCCTGGTTGGCCCCCTGGACGATGGTGCCGTCGGCGAGCCGGAGGGCGGCGCCGACGCGGAACTTCGAATAGGGGGAATAGGAACCCTTGCGCGCCTCGAGGGCGGCGGCTACGACTTCCTGGTCCTGAGGATCCATTTCCCCGACCGCGCTGTACTCGATGTAGTCGATGGTTATCCGTTTGTGTGTCATGGTTTTCAAAAATAGGAATATTTTTTCAAAATCATTACTTTTGCAGGTGAAAAACGCACGAAATGGCATCTCAGGTCCCCGATAACGGCAAGATCAAAGTCTGCGTCGGCCTCTCCGGCGGCGTGGACTCCTCCGTGGCGGCCCTCCTCCTGAAGGAGCAGGGCTACGACGTCTTCGCCATGTTCATGCAGAACTGGCACGAGGCCGACGCCACCCTCCACGGGGACTGCGAATGGGAAGAAGACCGTTTCGTCGCGGAGATGGTAGCGCGCAAGATAGGCATCCCCTTCTACTTCGTGGATCTGTCGCACCAGTACCGCCAACGGGTCGTGGACTACATGTTCGACGAATACGCCCGGGGCCGCACCCCCAACCCGGACGTCCTGTGCAACCGGGAAATCAAGTTCGACGCCTTCCTCGCCGTGGCGCAGAAGTACGGGGCCGACTATGTCGCCACCGGCCACTACTGCCGCAAGGAACCCGTGCTGGACGCCGCCGGACAGCCGGTACTGGCCGAAGACGGTGCCCCCCTCTTCCGGCTTCTAGAAGGTACGGATCCCAACAAGGACCAGTCCTATTTCCTGTGCCAACTGTCCCAGTCCCAACTCCGGAAGGCGCTCTTCCCCATCGGAGACCTCCCCAAGCCGGAAGTGCGCCGCATCGCCAAAGAGGCGGACCTGCCGTCGGCCGAGAAGAAGGATTCGCAAGGAATCTGCTTCGTGGGGAAAGTGGACCTGCCCACGTTCCTGAAGCAGAAACTCGCTTCCGTCGAAGGTGACATCATCGAGGTCTTCGACGC
>JAFXMA010000053.1 GCA_017530725.1 Bacteroidales bacterium | reverse complement strand
CTGGAACTCGGAGCGCTTCATCTCGTGCATCGGGATGCGCTTGATGATGCCGGCGTTGTTCACGAGGATGTCGATCTGGCCCACCTCTTCGTGGATCTTCTCCACGAGGGCCTTCACGTCGTCCTCCTTGGTCACGTCGCACACATACCCGTGCACGTTCGTGATGCCCGCTTCCTTATAGTTGTTCAGGCCCCGCTCCAGCGCGGCCTCGTTGATGTCGTTGAAGATGATGTTCCGGATGCCGGCCTCGACGAATGCCTTGGCGATGTTGAAGCCGATTCCGTAGGAAGCGCCCGTGATCCAGGCGTTCTTGCCTTCGAGGGAGAAGAGGTTTGTCATATCGATAATCGTTTGGTTTTCCGTTTCCGACCGCAAAGATAGGGAAGAAAACCGAGAAATACAAACGTTTGTACAAACTTTATTCGACCGTCAGCACGAATCCGCCGGCCGATTCCATCATCAGTTCCAGCGGCTTGTCCGGGGAGACCTTCAACACTTTCTTTTCCAGGATCTTCGGGTCCTTGGCGGTTTTCTTGCCGTCCATCCAGACAGTCGCCGTATGGGTGCCTGCGGGGAGGAAACCCAGGTCCACGGAGACCTTCTTCTTCACGGAATTGTTGAGGCCGCCCACGAACCAGATGTCGCCGGAGCGCTTGGCGAGGATCACGTATTCTTCCGGGGCGCCGCCCAGGAAGCGGGTGTCGTCCCAGACGGTGGGGACGATCTGCAGGAAATCGGCCCCCGGCTGGCCCAGGACGTGTTTCGGATGGTCGCAGAAGACCATGTACGGGCTGTCGTAGATGACGAATTTCGCCAGTTCGGCGCAGCGGGTGTCGCAAACCAGGGCCGGCGTCTGCCGCTTCCAGTCCTCGCGGCGGACGTTGAGGAAGCCGCCCGGAGTGTAGTCCATCTGGCCGGCGATCATCCGGGTAAAGGCGAGGGTAACGTTGTGTTCGGGGGTGGGGAGTTGGCGTTCCTGGGCGAACTTGTAGTACTCGCTGCCCAGCACGCCTTCCCGCGTCATCATGTTCGGCCAGGTACGGTCGATGCCGTCGGGCTTGTAGGCGCCGTGGAAATCGACCATCAGGTGGCATTCGGCCGCCCGCTCGATCACTTTCCGGTACCAGCGTACCATTTCCTGGTCCTCCCGGTCCATGAAGTCGATCTTGACGCCGGCGATGCCCCAGTCGCGGTAGAGCGGGAACGCATCGTAGAAGGCGTTGTTCCGGGCGGCATCGTCGGAATGGATCCAGAGCCAGCAGCGGACGTCTTTCTCATCGGCGTAGGCGAGGATTTCCGGCATGTCCAGTTGGGGCGCGGCCTTCGTGATGTCCGCATTGGGCTGCGCGTATGGGCCGTACCACTGCCAGTCGATGAGCATGTAGGGCCAGCCCATCTGCGAAGCGAAATCGATGTATTCCTTGATGGTGGGCATGTCCACCTTGACCTCACCGCTCCACCAGTGGTCCCAGGCGCTCAGGCCGGGCCGGATCCAGGAGGGATCCTCGATGGCGCAGGGCTCGTTCAGGGAGTGGATGGCCTCCGATTCGATGAACTTGCCCGGGTTGTCGGCGATCATCACCAGCCGCCAGGAGGACCGGATGGTATCGTCAAAGCGGACCTTGACGCCCTCCTCGTATTTTTTCAGGTTGGCCCAGGACTCCTGCTCTTCCCAGGGGATGGGGGAGAGGTGCGTCTCCAGCGTCGAGACGCCGCCTTCGGTTTTGCCGACGCCCAGGTAGAAGCCGGACCAGTTGTCCATCGCGGCTTCGGTGACGGCCAGGTAAAGGTCGCTTTCCACCTGCATCAGCAGCGGAAGGCCCGTGATCCGGCTATCCGGGACAGTCGATAGGGGAGTACGGGTGCGCCAGGCCTCCTGGGAGGACCGGAACGGACGCGGATACTCCGTCATCCAGCCTTCCGTGCCCGCCGGGACGGCGAATTCAGTCAGTTCCCGCTGGATCATCCGGTCGCCTACGCGCGTGACAGGATACAAGGTGTAGCGGAAGGCGACACCGTCGTCCATCACCCGGAACTCCAGGTCCATGCGCCGTCCTTCGGCGCCGGTTTCCTTAAGATTGAGCGTGATGTTCTTTGAGGCGACGCTGATCTCGCTGTACTTGTTCGCGACGACCGGCTTCCAAGCCTCCACATGCGCCTGCACGGAAGGGGTGCCCAGGACCGTGAAGGGCCCGGCCATCGGCTTTTCGCCTTTGAACTCGAATCCCATCGCGGAAGGGGCGATGGCCGTCCTCCCGTTCCAGGTGACGCAGTAGGAGAGCCGGTCCCCGTTGGAGACGGTCAGGACGATGTTTCCGGAAGGGGAGGAAACGCGGTAATCTTCGGCGCGGACACCGAAACAGCAGGCGGTGAAGGCCAGCAGGACAGAAAGGAACTGTTTCATATTGAAATGGATGGCGTATTTGTACAAAGATAGGAAGAAAAAGGGGAAGTCATGGGCATCCATCGGTGTTTTCGAGGGGTTGTTTTGTTGGAAATTGCGGTTTAATTCGTATTTTTGCGAAAATTTGCTGACCAATGAAAAAGTTATCGACCCTGATGCTGGCGGTTGCCGCGATGGCAGCGCTGGCTTGCAATGAAAGTGATGTGAAGAAATATGCCATCAGCGGCACCGGTCTGGAAGATGGCACCCAGGTGCTCCTGGTGGACCAGATGTCCGGCGAGGCCATCGACACGGCGGTCGTCGCGAACGGCGCTTTCGCCTTCAAGGGTACGGCGCCGAAGGATGCCTACCTGAACATCACCGCCGACGGTGCCGACTGGAACTTCATGCTCTTCAACGACGGCAAGCCCGTCAAGGTGAATTATGCCGACAATTCCCTCCAGGGTTCCGCCCTCAACAACAAACTCCAGGAGTACGACCAGAAGACTTCCGCGATGATGACGGAGTACAACGACTTCGTCAACGCGCTGGTCGCCCTTCCCCGGGAGGAGCAGCAGGCCAAGATGCCCGAGTATGAGGAGTGGTATAAGAAACTCGGCGAGTGCTACACGGGTGTCGTCGAGGAGAACATGGACAATATCATTCCCGTCGCTTTCATCCGCAACGTCCGTTCCCTCGCCGGCCCGGACAAGTTCAACGAACTCCTGGAGTCCGGCGCCCCGTTCGCCCAGCACCCGTATGTGCTGGACCTCAAGCGCAAGATCGAAGAGTCCGCTGCCAAGCAGAAGGCGGCCGAGGAGAAGAAGCAGGCCATCATCGGCCAGAAGTTCCTCGACCTCGAAGAGCCCGACACGGACGGCAAGATGCACAAACTGAGTGAATATGTGGGCCAGGGCAAGTGGGTCCTCGTCGATTTCTGGGCCTCCTGGTGCGGCCCCTGCGAGGCGGAGATGCCCAATGTCGTCGCTGCCTACAAGAAGTATCACAAGAAGGGCTTCGACATCGTGGGCCTTTCCTTCGACCGCGAGAAGGAGCCTTGGGTGAAGGCCATCAAGGACTGGGATATGCCCTGGATCCACCTCTCCGACATCAAGTATTGGAACAGCCTCGCCTCCGACGTGTATTCCGTCAACTCCATCCCGGACAACCTGCTGATCGATCCGGAAGGGACCGTGGTCGCCCGCTGCCTCCGCGGAGATGCCCTCGAGGCCAAACTGGCGGAGATCTTCAAGTAGTATATTCCGAGCCCGGCCCCTCCGCCGGGCTTTTTTTACGAACTTTGTACAAACGTTTGTATTATTCCTGAAACTTCGCTATCTTTGCAGCACGATGGTCACGATTTCCGACATAGCCGCAGCCCTCGGGGTGACGCCTTCGACGGTGTCGCGGGCGCTTTCAGGCAGCCCGCGTGTGAAGGAGGAGACCCGGATCGCCGTCGAAAGGATGGCGGCCGAACTGGGCTATGAGCGCAATATCGTGGCGTCGAACCTCCGGAAGGGACGTTCCGACATCGTCGGTATCATCGTCCCGCGCATCCACCGCGAGTTCTTCTCCAATGTCATCGGCGGGGCCGAATCCATCCTGGAGGCGGCCGGTTACTGCGTCCTGATCTGCCAGACGCACGAGCGCTTCGAGGCGGAGGTCAAGGCGCTCCGCACCCTGCGCAACAACCAGGTGGCGGGGGTGCTGCTGTCGCATGCCATCGGCTCGGACAACGGGGACCATATCCGGGAAGCCCTCGGGGACCGGATTCCCCTCGTGCAGTTCGACCGCGTGTTCAGCGACCTTCCCGGCGCGAAGGTCGTGAGCAACAATTTCGAGGGGGCCTACGCCGCCACGAAGCATCTGGTGGAGCAGGGATACCGGCGCATCGGCACGCTCGCGGGCTATATGAATTCCGAAGCGTATGTCGCCCGGCTCGAAGGGTACCGCCAGGCGCTGCGCGACTGCGGCCGGGAAGTGGACGAGTCCGTCGTCTTCATCGACACCATCGTTCCGGAAACCGGCCATGAGGCTTGCCTGAAGGCGCTCGATGCGGGCTGCGACGCCCTGTACAGCGCCGGTGACTTCTCCGCCCTCGGCGCCATCGAAGCCGCCCGTTCGCGGGGCCTCCGCATCCCGGCGGATTTCGGCATCGTGGGGACGGCCAACGAGTCGTTCACCGCCCTGATGACTCCGTCCATGAGTTCCCTGGCCTTGAATCCCTTCGAGATGGGCCGCCAGGCCGCCCGGGCCTTCCTGTCGGGGGAGGAGGGGACGATCGTCGTGCCCATGGAACTGAAAGTGCGGGAATCTTCCTCCAGAATGCATCAACAAAACCAAACTTAAGATATGTCCAAAGTTGTTACCTTCGGCGAAGTGATGCTTCGCCTTTCCACCCCGGGTTACCTGCGTTTCGCGCAGGCCCGCCAGTTCGACGCCACCTTCGGCGGCGGCGAAGCCAACGTGGCCGTTTCCCTGGCGAATTACGGCATCGACACCCAGTTCGTCACCCGGCTTCCCAAGAATGACATCGCCGACATGTGCGTCGCGGAACTCCGCGGCCTTGGCGTCGGCACCGACTGCATCGTCCGCGGCGGCGAACGCATCGGCATCTACTATCTGGAGACCGGCGCCGTCGCGCGTGGGTCCAAGGTCGTCTATGACCGCGCCTATTCCGCCATCTCCGAGATCCAGCCCGGCATGGTGGATTGGCACAAGGTCCTCGAAGGCGCGGACTGGTTCCACTGGACCGGCATCACGCCGGCGCTCTCCCAGGGCGCGGCCGATGCCTGCCTGGAGGCCATCAAGGTCGCCAACGAGATGGGCGTGAAGGTCTCCTGCGACCTGAACTATCGCAAGAAACTGTGGAAGTACGGCAAGTCCGCCAGCGAGGTGATGCCCGCCCTGGTGGAAGGCTGCGACCTGATCCTCGGCAACGAGGAAGATGCGGAGAAGGAGTTCGGCATCAAGCCGGAGGGCTTCGACGCGGAGAAGACGGGCGGCGAGATCGACCAGACCCGCTTCGAGAGTGTCTGCCGCCAACTCATGGACCGCTTCCCGCGCTGCAAGAAGGTCGCGATTACGCTCCGCGGCTCCATCAACGCGAACCACAACACCTGGGGCGGCGTCCTCTATGACGGCAAGACGCTCTGGCAGTCCCGCCGGTACGACATCACGCACATAGTCGACCGCGTGGGCGGCGGCGACTCCTTCATGGGCGGTCTCCTGTACGGTCTCATGGCCTACGACACCGACCAGCAGGCCATCGAGTTCGCGGCTGCGGCCTCCTGCCTCAAGCACACCATCATCGGCGACTACAACCGCGTCACCGTCGCTGAAGTCGAATCCCTCATGTCCGGCGGCGGTTCCGGCCGCGTTTCCCGTTAAACCATGGCGAAGTTCAAGAAATTCGATACCATCGGTATCATCAAGGGTACGGGGATCGTGCCCGTGTTCTACAGTGCGGATGTGGAATTGACCAAGAAGGTCGTGAAGGCCTGCTATGACGGCGGGATCCGGGCCTTCGAGTTCACGAACCGGGGCGATGGGGCCCATCGGGTGTTCAAGGAGGTGATCGGGTTCGTGCGGGAGGAGTGCCCGGAGATGGCGTTCGGCGCCGGGACGATCCTGGACGCGCCGACGGCTGCGCTTTACCTGCAGTTGGGGGCCGATTTCCTCGTGTCGCCGTGCGTCGTGGACGAGGTGATTCCGCTGGCGAACCGCCGCGGCGTGCCGTACAGCCCCGGCTGCGGCACCGTGACCGAGATTGTCCACGCGATGGAGCGCGGGTGCGACCTGGTGAAGGTGTTCCCGGCCGGCACCGTGGGCGGTCCCGCCTTCGTGAAGAATGTCCTCGCTCCGCTCCCTTGGGCCATGGTCATGTGCACCGGCGCCGTGGAACCGACCGAGGAGAACCTCACCGCCTGGGCCAAGTCCGGTGTCACCGCCGTCGGCATGGGCTCCAAACTCTTCCCGAAGGAAGTCCTCAAGGCCGGTGACTGGGCCGCGGTTTCCGCCCTCTGCGCGAAGTGCCTCGACTGGTTTAAGGCCTGAGTATGAAACGAATCCTCTCTCTCCTGGCCGCCGTGCTCGTAAGCGGCGGCCTTTTTGCCCAGTTCCGGTACCAGAATCCGGTGCTGCATGCCGATTATTCCGATCCGGACGTGTGCCG
>JAFXMA010000008.1 GCA_017530725.1 Bacteroidales bacterium | reverse complement strand
GATGCGCTTCTTCTGGCCTTCGAGTTCGGCCTGCTTCTCCTGGCGCTTCTTGAGTTCGATGTCGTAGAGGCGGGACTTGAGGATGAGGAGGGCGCGCTGGCGGTTGTCCTGCTGGGAACGCGTCTCGGTATTCTCCACCATGATGCCGGACGGGATGTGGCGGACGCGGACACCCGTTTCCACCTTGTTCACGTTCTGGCCGCCGTGGCCGCCGGAGCGGAAGGTGTCCCATTCCAGGTCGCCGGGGTTGATCTCGATGTGGATGGAATCATCGACCAGGGGATAGACGAAGACCGACGAGAAGGTGGTCTGGCGCTTGCCTTGGGCGTTGAACGGAGAGATACGGACGAGGCGGTGGACGCCGTTCTCGGCCTTGAGGTAGCCGTAGGCGTAGTCGCCCTCGACCTCGATGGTGGCGGACTTGATGCCGGCCTCTTCCCCTTCCAGCAGGGAGGTGACGGTCATCTTGTAGCCGTTGCGCTCGCCCCAGCGGAGATACATACGCATGAGCATGGATGACCAGTCGTTCGCCTCCGTGCCGCCGGCACCGGAGTTGATGGTAAGGACCGCGCCGAGGTTGTCTCCCTCGTTACCGAGCATGTTCTTGAGTTCCAGGGCTTCCACGGCATCGACGGCCTTGGCGAAGGTGGCGTCGAGTTCGCGGGTCTCATCGGTTTCGACGGTCTCTTCCTCGGAGTCCGAGACGCTGTCCTTGGCAAAGTCGTACAGCACGTCCAGGTCGTCCACCAGGGTGGAGGCCTTCTGGAAATCGGTCACCCAGGCCTTCACGCCGGCGAGTTTCTTCAGGAACCCTTCGGCGGCCTTGGGATCGTTCCAGAAATCGGGCGCGAGGCTTTCCTGCGTCTTCTGCTCCACGTCTTTCCGCTTGCCCGCGATGTCCAGGCACTTTTCGAGGGTGTCCAGCCGGGCGTGCAGGTCCTTGATCTGTTCGAGGGTCGTCATACGTCTTTCCAAATAAGGATACAAAAATACGAATTATTTCCCGTATATTTGTAAGGTATGGCAACCATCGGCATATTCGACTCCGGTTCCGGCGGGCTTTCCGTCTATCGGGAGATCGTGAAACTGCTCCCGTACGAGCGGTATGTCTATTACGCCGACAATGCGCACTGTCCCTATGGGGAGAAATCGGCGGAGTATATCCGGGACCGCGCCCGCGCCATCACGGACCTTCTTCTGGGAATGGGGGCCGATATCATCGTTGTCGCCTGCAACACCGCCACGGCTGCAGCCATCACCACCCTTCGGGAGGAGTACCCGACCGTTCCGTTCGTGGGCATGGAACCGGCCGTGAAGCCTGCTGCGCTTGGGACCAAAACCGGCGTCATCGGCGTCCTGGCCACGGCAGGGACGCTCAAAGGATCCAAGTATCTGAAGACGAAGGGGCGTTTCGAGGACGATGTCCACATCGTCGAACACGTCGGTGAAGGCTTCGTGGAACTCGTGGAAAAAGGCATCCTGGATGGTCCCGAGGCCTATGCGACCGTCAAGGCCTCGCTGCAGCCCCTGCTGGATGCCGGGGCGGACCGCATCGTCCTGGGCTGCACGCACTATCCCTTCCTGAGGCCCGTCATCGAGGCCGTCGCCGGTCCCGGAGTCCAGGTCATCGACCCGGCTCCCGCCGTCGCCCGCCAGACGGTACGTATGCTGGAAAAGGACTGCATCTCCACGGACGAAGGTCCCTTCAGCATCGACCTGTTCTCCTCCGGCGATCCGGAGTCGCTGCAGCGGATCTACAAACTGCTGTAACCATTTTGCAACAACCTCTAACCCATTGAGAATATGAACAAGTACGTTTGCAACATCTGCGGCTACGTCTATGACCCGGCCGTCGGAGACCCGGACAGCGGCATCGCTCCCGGCACCGCCTTCGAAGACATCCCCGTCGATTGGGTGTGCCCCTACTGCGGAGTAGGCAAGGACGACTTCTCCCCGGCGGAGTGATCTTCGCTCCCGGAGGATAGAACAGAAAAAACTGACCGGAAGGCCAGTTTTTTCGTAATATGGAGACGGGGCTTACAGTCCGATCGTCTTGAAGAAATCGTTGCCCTTGTCGTCCACGAGGATGAAGGCGGGGAAGTCTTCGACCTGGATCTTCCAGATGGCTTCCATGCCCAGGTCGGGATATTCGACGCACTCGATGGACTTGATGCCGTCGGAGGAAAGCACGGCCGCCGGGCCGCCGATGGAACCGAGGTAGAAGCCGCCGTACTTCTTGCAGGCGTCGGTGACCTGCTGCGTGCGGTTGCCCTTCGCGATCATGATCATCGAACCGCCGTGGGACTGGAAGAGGTCCACGTACGGGTCCATGCGCTGCGCGGTGGTCGGGCCCATGGAGCCGCAGGGCATGCCGTCCGGCGTCTTGGCGGGGCCGGCGTAGAACACCGGATGGTCCTTGAAGTACTGCGGGAGGTCTTCACCACGGTCCAGACGCTCCTTCAGGCGGGCGTGTGCGATGTCACGCGCGACGATGATGGTGCCGTTCAGGCTCAGGCGGGTGCTCACCGGATACTTGGTGAGTTCCGCAAGGACGTTCCGGATGGGCTGGTCCAGGTTGATCTTCACGCCGCCGCCCTCGCCGGGCTGGCGCAGGGCCTCCGGGATGAGCCGGGTGGGGTTGTCGTCCAGTTTCTCGATCCAGATGCCTTCGCGGTTGATCTTCGCCTTGATGTTGCGGTCCGCCGAGCAACTGACGCCGAGGCCGATGGGGCAGGAGGCGCCGTGGCGGGGGAGGCGGACGATGCGGATGTCATGCGCGAAATACTTGCCGCCGAACTGGGCGCCGAGGCCGATCTTGCAGGCTTCCTGCCAGACTTTCTCCTCGAGTTCCACGTCGCGGAAGGCGCGGCCGGTTTCGTCGCCGGTGGTCGGGAGACCGTCATAGTAGTGCGTCGATGCCAGTTTCACGGTGAGGAGGTTCTTCTCCGCCGAGGTGCCGCCGATGACGAAGGCGATGTGGTACGGCGGGCAGGCCGCGGTGCCGAGGGTCTTCATCTTCTCCACGAGGAAGGGAACGAGGGTGTCCGGATTCAAGACGGCCTTGGTCATCTGGTAGAGGTAACTCTTGTTCGCGGAGCCGCCGCCCTTGACCACGCACAGGAACTTGTATTCCATCCCTTCTTCCGCGTCGATGTCGATCTGCGCCGGGAGGTTGCACTTGGTGTTCACTTCCTTGTACATGTCCAGGGGAGCGTTCTGGCTGTAGCGGAGGTTCTCCTCCGTGTAGGTCTTGTAAACGCCCAGCGAGAGGGCTTCCTTGTCGTCGAAGCCGGTCCAGACCTGCTGGCCCTTCTCGCCGTGGATGATGGCGGTGCCGGTATCCTGGCAGAAGGGGAGTTTGCCCTTCGCCGCGACTTCCGCATTGCGCAGGAACATCAGGGCCACGTACTTGTCGTTGTCGGAGGCCTCGGGATCGGAGAGGATCTTCGCGACCTGCTCGTTGTGCGCAGGACGGAGGAGGAAGTTCACGTCGCGGAACGCGGCGTTCGCGAGCCGGGTGAGCGCCTCGGGCGTCACTTTGAGGATTTCGTGCCCTTCGAACTCGCCCACGGAGACGCCTTCGGAGGTAAGTTTGTAGTATTCAGTGGTGTCCTCACCCAACTGAAACATCGGAGCGTATTTGAAATTTGAACCCATTGTGATACGGTTGTTTATACTTTAAAAGTTCTGAAGGTAAATTTACGCATTTATTTCCGATTTCCGATGGAATCATTCCAAATAAGCAAAAGAACGACCCCAGGTCCTGCCGGTCATGGACCGATGGGCCTGGGGTCGAAACGGGAGCCGGGTCCGTTTCCGGACTGCGGAGGAAAGATCGGTTAATCCTTGTCAAGTCCAAGGTGGATGGACGTGTTGCCTTCCGCGTCGCTGAAGGCGACGGCATCGTCCCAATCCCCGTTGTAGAACTTGGTGAAGAAGGCCACGGAAGCGGTCTTGATGCCGAACGTCTTGCGGCTGATGCCGAGTTCGAAGAAGAACTTGCCATCGTCCGTCGTACCGCGGGTTCCCATCACTTCCGCCACCGTGTCGGTCCACTCGAGATCGTCGCCGCCGATGTACCAGTCGGACCAGGGCTCGTCACCGCAGCAGTTGCCTTCGAGGTACCACTCGCAGCCGAGGCTCTTGGTGGAGTAACCGGTCTGGCTGTTGTCGTCGGAATCGAGACGGAGGTTCCAGATGGCCGAATTGATGTCGAACATATCCTGCTCTTCCAGGACGAACATGAAGTAGACATAGTTCGCATCGTAATCGAACTTGCCGTAACTCACCCCGTCATTTCCATAGAGCATGAAGTCAGGATAGGTGACACCCTCCCAGTCGTCGAGCGTGTTGTCGTCCAACTTGACGACGGAGGCCTTGGCCACCAGGATCTTGGTGGAGACAGTCTGCTGTTCACCGTTGTGGGTGCCGGTCATGGAGACCCAGTAACTGCCGGGCTTCTTGAAGGTATAGGTGAAGACGTCGCCACTTCCTTCCGTCTCGCCCACGATGGTCCATTGGACGCCGGTGGCATCGACGGAAGTGAAGGTATAACTCATGCCCTGGCATTCGTAGGTGAATGAAATATCCGGAATCGGTTCCAGGTCCAGGTCTCCGAGCCGGACACAGGCCGTCAGGGAGCAGACCGCGAAAACAAGGGCCGTAAAGAATATTCTGATCGTTTTCATAACAGGAGACTATTTATATGCTTCGTTCTGGGTGCAGGCAGGGTTGTTGAGGATTTCCTGCTGGGGGATCGGGCACACGAGCCGGCCGTAGTCATACTTGGTGACCACGCCAGGGGCGGAGAGACCGGGCGCCAGGCCCGTGCTCTGGCCGTTGACATAGTTGGTGTGGAAGCCCCAGTAGTTGCGGATGACGTCCTTCTTGTTGCGGACCAGGTCGTAGAAACGGAAGCCCTCGAACGCGAGTTCGATCCGTTTCTGGGTCAGGACCAGGTCAACCAGGTTCGTCTTGATGTCGGCCTTGGTCAGGTGATAGTCGCTCGGCGAGAATCCCTTGGTGGCCGCCACCTCATAATCCATACGGTGGTCGATGATCTCGTTCAGGTCGGCCAGCGCGCCCGCCTCGTTGTTCAGGTGGGCATAGGCCTCGGCCCGGTTGAGATAGACTTCCGCGAGGCGGAGCAGCGGATGCGAGCAAAGCGTTGCAATGCCGTCCTGCCAGGTGTGTTTGGAGCAGGGATACAGGGTCAGGCCATTCTTCAGATAAGGTGCGCACACGAAACTGAAGCGGCAATCCACGTCGATGTACTGCTCTTTCTCGAAGTTCATGTCATCGAGGAGGGGCTTGCTGTAGCCTTCCTCGCCCCAGCATCCGGAAGCACCGTTGTAGATCATGGAGGCGACTGCGGCGCTTCCCTGGTCGTCGGTGGGGATCATCCGGATGCACCAGATGGTTTCATCGCGGTTGTAAGTCTCGGTGAAGTAACTCGGGAACTTCTTGGCCGATTCCAGCGCAAAACTGCCGCTGTTGATCACCTTGGTGGCATACTCGGCGGCCTTCTCCCAGTCCTGCGTGAAAATGTACACGCGGGAGAGCATCGCCTGGGCGGCGCCCAGCGAGCCGAAACCCTTGTTCGATTCCCGTTCGGGGAAGGAACCTTCCTGGAAGTCCTTTTCCGCCTGGAGCAGCAGTTCGATGATGTCGGCGTAACTGTCGGCGACCGTCGCGCGGTCCTTGAGTTCCGAGTCGGAACTGTCCTTGCGGAGGATGATGCCGAGGTCGGTCGACGCGGTAGCAGGATCGTACTGCTTGGCGTAGTTCTTCAGGAGGGCATGCATGCAGAACGCCTTGAAGAACTCGGCCTCGCCGCGCAGGTAAATGTCCTGTTCGGTCAGTTCCTCTTTCTGCGCGATGGTGGCCAGGGCGACGTTGCAGGAGTAGATGAGTTTATAGTTGAGGGCCCAGAAACTGCGGAAGTTGCCGAGCACAGGAGAGCGCTCGTCGTACCGGAAGATCATGTTCAGGTCATCGGAGGTTTCGTGACCGTAAACCACGTCGTCGGAGGCGAAGTCGGCCAGTTGATAATATTGGCGGCCCCACCAGTAGTTGCTCTCTTCGGTATCGTCCTTCATCGT
>JAFXMA010000052.1 GCA_017530725.1 Bacteroidales bacterium | reverse complement strand
CCTGTACCAGATGCACTCCAACCACCAGAACCCGATCGAGTTCGTGGAGGCCGGTGACATCTGCGCGGCCGTGGGCTTCAAGGACCTCCGCACCGGCGACACCGTGTGCGACGAGGACCACCAGATCACCCTCGAGTCGATGGAATTCCCGGATCCGGTGATCGGCATCGCCATCGAACCGAAGACCCAGAAAGACCTCGACAAACTCGGCATCGCCCTCGGCAAACTCGCCGAGGAGGACCCGACCTTCACGGTCAAGTCCGACCATGAGACCGGGCAGACGGTCATCAGCGGCATGGGTGAACTCCACCTCGACATCATCGTGGACCGTCTCCGCCGCGAGTTCGGTGTGGATATCAACCAGGGAGCCCCGCAGGTCAACTACAAGGAAACCATCACCGGCAGTTATCAACTCCGGGAGGTCTTCAAGAAGCAGACCGGCGGTCGCGGAAAGTTCGCGGACATCATCGTCAACATCTCTCCTGCCGACGAAGGCGTCACGGGCCTTCAGTTCATCAATTCGGTCAAGGGCGGCAACGTCCCCAAGGAATTCATCCCGAGCGTCGAGAAGGGCTTCCAGTCCGCGATGCTGAACGGCGTGCTCGCCGGTTACGAGGTGCCTTCCCTGAAGGTCGAACTGCTCGACGGCAGTTACCACCCGGTGGACTCCGACCAACTCTCCTTCGAGTTGGCGGCCCGGATGGCCTTCCGTCACGCCTGCCCCAAGTGCCGGCCGGTCCTTCTCGAGCCCATCATGAGCCTCGAGGTGGTGACCCCGGAAGACTACATGGGCGACATCGTGGGCGACCTCAACCGCCGCCGCGGCCAGATTGTTGCGATGGACTCCACCGCCAACGGTGCACGCATCGTCAAGGCTTACGTTCCGCTTGCGGAGCAGTTCGGCTATGTCACCGTCCTGCGCACGCTCTCTTCGGGCCGTGCGACCAGTACGATGACGTTCGACCACTACGCCGAGGTCCCGGCCGCCCAGGCCAAGGCCATCGTGGAAAAGAGCGGCTACCGTCCCCTTGACGAAGAGTAATCAGAAAACACAAAAAGTTTATAGAAATGAGCCAGAAAATCAGAATCAAACTCAAGTCGTACGACCACATGCTCGTGGACAAGTCCGCCAGCAAGATCGTCGATACAGTGAAGGCTACCGGTGCAAAGGTCAATGGTCCCATTCCCCTTCCTACCCACAAGAAGATCTTCACTGTGAACCGCTCGACCTTCGTGAACAAGAAGTCCCGCGAGCAGTTCGAACTCGACTCCTATGTCCGTCTTCTGGACATCGACGACTCCAATGCGAAGACCGTCGACGCTCTCATGAAACTCGAACTCCCTTCGGGTGTCGAGGTCGAGATCAAGGTCTGAGGTCATTGAACCGGCCTTAAACGCGACAACCCCCGCCGTACCTGGTACGACGGGGGTTTTTCCGATCGGGCGGGGCGGCGGTCAGTCGTCGTCCGAATCGCCCATGATGATGACGAGCCGGTCGCCGGCTTCCAGGGGCATGCTGCCATGGGGGACCAGGTAGGAATCTCCCCGGCGCACCATCATCACGCGGATTCCGTGGGGGAGTCCCAGGTCACGGAGCGTCGGACCGTTCTTCAGGTCTTCCTCCGTCACCGTATGGTCGCGGAGCATCCCCATTTCCTCAGGAATCTCCATCCCGAACGTCTCCACCCGGGGGTCCTCCTCGTAACTGAGCCTGAGCAACCGGGCGACCGGGCTCAGGGTCATCCCCTGCAGCAGCAGCGAGATCAGGGTGATCAGGAAGACGATGTTGAACATGTCGTCCGCCCCGTTCAGTCCGGCGACCACGGGGTACAGGGCGAAGAGAATGGGGCCGGCGCCCTTGATGCCTACCCAGGAGGTGAAAACCTTGGCCCGGACGGACAGGTCGCGGAAGGGCAGCAGGCACAGGAATACGCTGGCGGGACGGGCCACGAAAATCATGAAGAGGCCGATCACGAGGGCCGGGACGATCATCGGCAGCATTTTGGACGGGCTTGCCAGGAGGCCGAGCATCAGGAACATCACCAGTTGCATCAGCCAGGTCATCCCGTCGAAGAACAGGAGGATTTCTTTCCGGTGGGGGAGTTCCGTCCGGTTGCCGATGAGAATGGCGGTGACATACAGCGCAAGCAGGCCGTTCCCCATCAGGAGACCGGCGATGCCGTTGGCGAAAAAGCCCAGGCTGAGGATGAGGATGGAATAGAGGGGGGTGCTCGAAAACTGCAGCCGGCCCAGGATCCACCGGCCGGCGAAGCCGACCCCGAAGCCCACGGCCACTCCCACGAAGACCTGCAGGAACACGAGGCCGAGACCGGTCATCACCAGGCTCCCGACGCCCATGACCTCGTGTAATTCCGCAATCACCCGGGTCAGGACGATGGTGAGGATATAGGCCATCGGGTCGTTGCTTCCGGATTCCAACTCCAGCATCGCTCCCAGGTTCTCCCGCAGGTGCAGTTTCTTGCTGCGCAGGACCGAGAAGACGGACGCCGAATCCGTGGAACCCATCACGGCCGCCAGCAGGAGGCAGCCGGCCAGGGTCACGCTGACGGGGAGGGCCGTGTCGGCTACGAGCCAGATGAAGAGGCCGGAAAACAGGATCGTGAGCAGCACGCCTGCGGTGGATAGCAATGTTCCCTGGCGGAGGACGGGGCGCGCTTCGTGGATGGGCGTTTCAAGTCCGGCCGTGAACAGGATGATGGTCATCGCGAAATGGCCGATGTTTTCCGCGAGTTCGATGTCGTTGAACTCGACGCCCAGCACGTCCTTGCCGGCCACCATGCCCAGCAGGAGGAAAAGAAGCAGGGAGGGGACGCCGTAGCGGGAACCGACCTTGGTCACCAGGACGGCGGCGAAGATCAGGATGGAAAGGAGCAGCAGCAGGTGCTCCGACACAAGGTTCACAGCGATCGGCAAGATCATCAGGTCCATGGCTCACAGGTTGATAATCATGGTCAAAACATTCTTCCCGTCCACGCGTTCATAATGGATGCTGTCCATGATGGTACGGACCAGGTGGATGCCGAGTCCCCCGATGGGGCGGTCTTCCACGGATGCCGTAAGGTCCGCTTCGCGGGCGGCGGTGGGGTCGAAGGCCTTCCCCTGGTCACTCAGGGTGAATCGCAGCCGGTTCCCCTCCCGGACGGCATCCAGGTTCAGCGTGCCGGCGGTTCCTTCGGGATAGGCATACATGATGACGTTGCAGGCAGCCTCCTCGAGCGCCAGGTTGATTCTCGTGTCGAGACCGGGCGCCAGGTCGTTTTCCTCCCGGATCCGGTCCACGAATCCGGTCAGGAGGGACAACTGCCGGAGATCGTTGACCAGAGTCAGGTGATATTCCTTCTTCTGGCCGAGATAATGGAGGAACAGCATCGTCAGGTCGTCGCTTTGCGGGGCGTCGCCGACGAAATCCGCCACCTGCTGCCGTATGTTCCCGATGTGGTCCGTGGCGCTTTTCTTCCCGTGGAGGGCCTGTTCCAGGCGGGCTTCGCCAAAGAGTTCCTGCCTGTCGTTCTGCGCTTCGGTCACGCCGTCCGTATAGAGGAACAGGGCGTCGTCATAATGCAGGTCCATTTCCTGTTCGACGAACGGGAAGCCCCGCATGACACCCAGCGGGAGGTTCGGAAGGACGGGAAGGTTGGTGATCCGGTCGGTCAGCGCCATCGGCGGATTGTGACCGGCATTGCAGTAACGCAGGTGTCCGGTGTCCAGGTCCAGGACGCCGCAGAAGAAGGTGACGAACAGGTTGTCCTCGTTCATCTCCACCATCCCGTCGTTCATGGAACTCACGATCTTCGACGGGCTGTCCTCCTGGGCCGAAACCGCCCGGAAGGCGGTCAGGGTCACGGCCATCACCAGGGAGGCCGGGACTCCTTTGCCGCTGACGTCTCCGATGCAGAAGAAGAGTTTCCCGTTCAGGATGAAGAAATCATACAGGTCCCCGCCGACTTCCTTGGCCGGGATGATGGTTGCGGCCATGTCCAGGTCCTTCCTTTCCGTGAACGACCGGAGAGGGTCCGGCACCAGGGCCCGCTGGATCTTGCTGGCGACCTGGAGTTCTCCCTCCATCCGCTCCTTCCGCTGGATGAGGTCGTAGTTCTTCATCTGGCTCCTGACGGACGACCGGATGAGGATGATGAGCATGACCAGGCCCAGCAATTCGAGGATCCGGGTCAGGATGTCGTTCTTCCGCAAGTCGTGGAAAATGTCGTCATCGGGGATGATGATGCACATGGACCATCCCGTGCGCTCGACGGGGGCGTAATAGACATGGTGCTTCCTTTCGTCGATCCGGACGACCGTCTTTCCCGACCGGCCTTCCAGCATGGCGTGGCTCAAGGCTTTGAAAGACAGGCTGTCGCGGAGTTGGTGGACGACTTCGTCCACCGTCTTGACCATGACCATCTCCTCCTGCGGGCTGACCATGAACAGGCCGGTCCGGCTGAGCAGGATGCTGCGGGAATGGGGATAGACCTGGAGGGAGTTGACCAGTTCCGTCAGCCAGTCCAGGGAGATGTCGCCCGTCAGGACGGCGGCGTCCCTTCCCGATTCGTCGGAGATGGGGACGGAGTAGGTCGTCATCAGCATATCCCCGCCCCCTTCATCGATATACGGTTCGGACCAGTATCCTTCATGCAGTTCCAGGGGCTTGGTGAACCATTCCATGGACGGATAGTCATAGGCCTCGGTAGCCAGGGAGCGGGTGACCAGGGTGTCTCCGCTCCGGAAAGTATAAGGGGAGTGCAGCGGCCGATCGGGGTCATAACCGGGAACCAGGGCGACGGTGGATCCCACGATGACGGGATTGTCCCGGACGAGCAGCCGGCCGACGCTGGCGAGCGAATCGGGATGGTCCAGGCTCCACTGGGCGATCCAGACCTTGTTCCGGACAGCGGCTTCCGCCTGGTTGATGATGTTCATGATTTCGCTCTTGATGAGGCTCAGGTGGTTTTCCGCCTGCATCGACATTTCTTCCTGCAGTTTCTGCCGCGCGAACACGCCCTGGATCACCGAAGTCGCTTCCAGCGTGACCGCGGCTACGATGACCAGCAGGATCGCCGTCCTCGTGGTCTTTCCTTCGGTGAGCCGGGTTATGGAGTCCTTGTGCCTTTTCATGGGAGTCCCGTTATCTGCAAAGATACGATTATTTTTACCCGGTAATCATTGTCCGAAAAGGATTTTCTTCGTAACTTGCGGGTCGGTTAGTGAATAGAACGATGTTTTTCCGTGATTTCCAGCAGCGCATACAGGGCCGGCAGGTCCTGTGGGTTTCTGTATGCCGATAGACCGGTCAGGCACGGGAACAGCATTTTCAGGATAAGGGACCGGTCCTTCGGGGATCGGTCCCCTTTTGTATGAAAACCCGATAAAACGAACGGATATGGACAGATTCAACCTGGTGCGGGAGTCCTTCATGAAGAAGGCGCGGCCCGTCGAGGCTCCCGCAGAGCGCCCGTCAGAGTATTTCGGCGAATTGACCTTCGACCGGAAGAAGATGCAGAAGTATCTGGACGCCAAGACCTTCTACGCGCTGCTCGAGTGCATCGAGGGCGGGAAGCCGCTGGACCGGAAGACGGCCGACTGCGTCGCCCGCGGCATGAAGGAATGGGCCCTGGAACATCACGTGACGCATGTCACGCACTGGTTCCAGCCCCTGACCGAAGGCACCGCGGAGAAGCACGACTCGCTCATCGACTATGACGGAAAGGGCGGCGTCATCGAGACTTTCGACGGTAAATCGCTGGCGCAGCAGGAACCGGATGCGTCGTCGT
The DNA here is from genome assembly GCA_017530725.1 of Bacteroidales bacterium. Taxonomy (GTDB): domain Bacteria; phylum Bacteroidota; class Bacteroidia; order Bacteroidales; family UBA932; genus Cryptobacteroides. The sequence continues at coordinate 10,648 of JAFXMA010000052.1, read as the reverse complement.
TCCCCAGCGGCGGCCTCCGGGCTACCTTCGAGGCCCGCGGCTACACTGCCTGGGACCCCACTTCCCCGGTCTTCATCCAGGACGACACCCTCTGCATCCCTACGGTGTTCATCTCCTACACCGGCGAGGCGCTGGACTACAAGACACCGTTGAAAAAGGCCCTGAAGGCCGTCAGCGACGCGGCACTCCCCATCTGCCGCCTGTTCGACCCGGATGTGAACAAGGTCTTTTCCTACCTGGGCTGGGAGCAGGAATACTTCCTCGTGGACGAAGGCCTGTTCGCCGCGAGGACGGACCTGATGATCACCGGCCGTACCCTGTTCGGCCACAACTCCTCCAAGGACCAGCAACTGGACGACCATTATTTCGGCGCCATCCCCTCCCGCGTCGCGGCCTTCATGCGCGACTTGGAAATCGCCGGACACCGCCTGGGCATCCCCATCAAGACCCGGCACAACGAGGTGGCGCCCAACCAGTTCGAACTCGCGCCCATCTACGGCGAGACGAACCTCGCGAACGACCAGAACCAACTCCTGATGAACCAGATGCACGCCATCGCGCGCAAGCACGGGTTCGTGGTGCTGCTGCACGAGAAGCCCTTCGACGGGGTGAACGGCTCGGGCAAGCACAACAACTGGTCGCTGGGGACGGACACCGGCACCCCGCTCATGGCTCCCGGCAGGGACGCCCTGGGCAATCTCCAGTTCATTACCTTCTTTGTCAATGTCCTCGTGGCCGTGCAGCGGCACAACGGCCTGCTGAAAGCCTCCATCGCCAGTGCGACGAATGCGCACCGCCTGGGCGCGAACGAGGCCCCGCCGGCCATCGTATCGGCCTTCCTCGGGCGCACGATGACGCAGGTCCTCCGCAAACTCCTCGAAGTCCCCTCCGACACGCCCATCGAGATCGCCGGCAAGAAAGGCTCCCGCATGGGCCTGGTGGAAATCCCGGAGATCTTCATCGACAATACCGACCGCAACCGTACCTCTCCCTTCGCCTTCACCGGCAACCGCTTCGAGTTCCGCGCCGTGGGTTCGAGCGCGAACTGCGCCGGCGCGATGACCACCCTGAACGCCGCCGTCGCCGAGCAGTTGCTCGACTTCAAGGCGGCCGTCGATCAGGAACTGGACGCGGGAAAAACCCTGCAGGTGGCCGTGATGGACACCCTGAAGCCCCTGATCGCCAGTATCATCGACACGGTGTGCTTCGACGGGAACGGCTATACCGAGGAATGGAAGGCCGAGGCCGCCCGTCGCGGACTGGACACCGAAGCCTGCGTCCCCGAGATGTTCAAGGAGTTCCTGAAACCCGAGGCCTTGGAGATGTTCGCCCGCACCGGCGTCTATTCCGAAAAGGAACTGGAAGCCCGCAACGAAGTCAAGTGGGAGACCTACGCGAAGAAGGTCCAGATCGAGGCCCGCGTGATGGTGCGGATGGCCATCAACCACATCATCCCCGCCGCCATCACCTACAAGTCCACCCTGCTGAAGGAAGTCTCCCTGTACGAGGATGTCTATGACGATACGGACGGCTGCGCCACCGAACTCGCCATCCTGGACGACATCACCCGCTACGTGGAGGAAGTCCGCCAGCGGGCCCGTCAGGTGGAGGACGCCCGTGTCATGGCCGATTCCATCGAAGGAGCCTACGAGCGCGCCCGCGCCTTCGCCGACATCGCGAACATGCTCTTCGCCCTCCGCAAGCCCATCGACGCCCTCGAGGAAGTCGTGGATGACAAACTCTGGCCGCTCCCGAAGTACCGCGAACTGCTGTTCATTTCGTAATTTGCCGAAAGTTTGCTATTTTTGCAGCGCAAAACGGGCATCTCGGCGGCCCCCGTCGCCGTCCCCGCCCGCCAGCCGGCCCCTTAGCTCAGTTGGTTAGAGCAGCGGACTCATAATCCGTGGGTCGTGGGTTCAAGTCCCCCAGGGGCCACGCAAAAGGAGACAGCATCGCGCTGTCTCCTTTTGCGTGCCCCCATTCTCCCCCCGTCGCTTCGCGACTGCCCCCCTGGGGGCCTGATGAAGGGGCTGCGCCCCCTCAAACACCCCCAAGTCGGCCGCTCCGCGGCCTCCGAAGCGCTCTGGTTTGCCCGTAGGTCCAGTTGCGGGACCAACGGGAAGGTTTTCACGGGGTTTTCATGCCCGTAGGTACTGCGCATGGACCTACGGGAAAGAAAGCGTGGCTTGAGGTCCACGAGCTGGGACGATGGGCATGAAAACCCCGTGAAATCATGTCTTGCCCTCCACGAAATGGACCTGAAGCCATTTTCCCGCAATTGCGGCCAGGCCCCGCCCAAACGTGAGGACACGCCTTTTCCTACTAGCCCTGTACAAGTCTGGCTTGTGCAGGGGAACCTTTGCCAAGCGGCACTTTGAGGTACAAGTCTCACCGTTTCGGCGGGAGATTTCCAAGATTTCGCGAGACTTGATCAAAGAACCATGTCCCCAGGTTCTTTCCGAAGTACATGCCAGACTTGTACAGCGAGGCCCAGCGTCCTGCCGGAATCGGTGTGGTTGTCCTAACCGGCAGATTTACTGTTGGTTGATGTTTTAGAGGTGCACCACCAGGTGCACCAGTGTGACGCTTTCGCGCTGATGGTCAAGGATATAGAAAAGTGGTAGGACACGTGGACGAAGAAGAAGCCCCAAGAATGACCGTCCTTTGGGAAAGATTCCGTATTTTTGTCCATTCCAACTTTTCCAAGATGAAACTTAACCGAATCTTACTTACCTTGACGGCGGTCACGCTCCTTGTTCCTGCCCGGGCGCAGGAAAGCAGGTTCAAGACTTTCATCGACCGGTTCGCCGGTCCTTCCCCCGAACTGGACCCGGCCGCCATCTATCAGCCCGAACCCCGTTTCCACCTGGCGCTGACGGGCGACCTCCGGCAGGCCGCCATGTCCCAGGAGAAAGCCTTCAAGGTCGGCGTCGGCTATTTCGACGGGTACGACGTGAAGTTCGAGGAGATTCCGGGGCAGATCTCTTCCAGTATCCAGAGCGACGTGGACAAGGCGGTGGGTATCCAGGCGGGTTACGGAAACCTGAGCCTGTCCTACAGCCGGAAACTGGCGGGAGAAGGGAATGACGATTACTTCTCCTTCGACTTCATGGCTGCCGGCTATGGCGTCCAGGCGCAGTATTTCAACCTGTCCCGGCCGATGGCCTATCGGTTCGTCAAGGGGGAAGAGGGGCACTGGGCCTATGAGAACGAAGAAGGGACCACGTCAAAACCCGGGTATCTGCGCACGTTCATCGTCGATGCCTTCTATGCGTTCAACCGTCGGACCTTTGCGTATTCCGCGGCCTACAAAGGGAATCTGTTCCAACGCCGCAGCGCCGGAAGTTGGATGTTCGGCACCAAACTGATTCTCGGAGAATATGGCATGGACCCTTCGGAGGAAATCCTGAACTGGTCCGGCGATCAGGCCCGGCAGACTTCCACGCAGGTGTCTTTCGGCGGAGGTTACTCCTATAATCTGGTTCCGCTGCACAGGCAGCCGACGGGAAAGCGGGACAAAGGGTTGCGCAACCTGACGGTCAATGCGACGTTCCTGCCCATGGTGATCCTGTTCAACCAGTTCACCTCCCGGGCATACGAACTCGCTGAAGGCGGCGAATACAAGGAACGCCACAAGAGCGTGATGAACGGCAAACTGCTGGTCAATTACGTCGCCCGCGTCGGCGTGGGCTGGTCCTACGACCTCTTCACGGCCAACCTTTCGGCCGGCTATGACAGTTTCGCCTACAAGGGCCTTTCCGAGATGCCCATCGAAGGCTTGATTGCCGACAATGTGGCCGTATCCGGACGGTTTTACCGCTGGACCACGACCCTGCGGCTGGGTCTGCGTTTCTAGAAATCGAATCCGACCGACAGGGCGACGGAGAATCCGGTCTTGTCGCACCACTGCGCCCCCAGTTTCATCGGACCGACGATGGTTTTCTGTCCGAATTCCGCACCGACGGCATACGCCGTGGGGCGGGTCCGCACCAGGTCGGCCAGCACGTCCTTATCCTGGAAAACCCCGCCGCGGAGCGTCAGGAAGTTCTTGTGGTTGAGGCGGAAACGGACATCCATCTGGGCGGTGGCGGCGAAGTTGCCGCACACGAAGAATCCCTGGCTGAATCCAAAGAACGGAATCTGGTTGTCGATGTACCGGCTGGCTACCGTGCCGCCGGCGGCCAGCGTATGGACGAAATTCATGTGTCCGGGCTGCTCCGTCTGCCATCCGGCATAGACGGAGGGCTGAAGGACGACCACCCGGCCCAGCGGCAGCGCAACGGACGCGTGGACCGTCCCGACGCTGTACGGAGGGACTTCTCCTTCATAGTGCTCACCAGCCTCCATCCCTTCGTCTTCCAGATAGATGGAGTATCCGTCGAACACGTAGCGGGTGTCCAGTTTGAGCCGGTAGCCGTGTGTCGGGAAATAACTCTCGTTGAACGTGTCGTAGCGGAGGGAGGCAAAGGTGGAGAACCAGCGGCTCCGGAGGTCCCAGCCCTCCCAATGCATCTGGTCATCCAGGTAGTTCTCGTACGGTTCCATGTCGTAGGCGGCGCCGAAACGCACGTTCCCATAGACCATCCGGGCGTCTTCGGCATACAGTTCCAGCCGGGAGTTCACCCCGTTGTACCGCGCCTTCGAGAAGGACCGGGCCTGGACGTCGTCGTCGATCCGGTAACTGAAGTTCCGGTAGGAATTCTTCCACGCGACGCCGAAGATGGGCAGCGGTGCGAGCGGCTTGTAGGAGAGGTCCAGGTCCAACTGCGAGACCTGGCCGATCTTGAGTTCGGAGATGAAGCGGAGTCCGGAAAGCCTCCGGGTGCCGATGCCCAGGTGGGCGCCCAGGTAGATCGCTTCGTCCAGGTCCACGTGGAGGCCGACGCCGGCCTCGTTGGTCTGGCCCTTCTGGCAGTCGAAAATGAGCGTGTAGGGCTCTTTCTCGCCGCTGATCCGGTACGTGACCGACTCGAAGGCCTTCGTGCCGTAGAGGGCGGAGAGGACCTGCTCGATTTCTTTCCGGCCGTACATGCCGTCCCGGGGCAGCAGGGCGGGGCTGATGATGTAGTCCGCCTCCTTATCGGTGACCCCCTCGTACCGGATGTCCCCGATCCGGACCTTGTGCTTTGCGAGGTCGATGGCCTGGCGGCGTTCCGGAGCCGGTGCCGGCTCGCCCGGCTTGACGCCGACCCGCTGCGCGATCCTCTCGAAGGCCTCCTTGTTCTCCACGGCCTTGGCATAGCCCTGGGCGATGATGTCATCCACGCTCGCGGAGTCGAAGGAGAGCATCGTGTAGCCCTTCAGTTCGTGCTGGAGCAGGATGTCCGTATTCTTCCGGTTGGCCTCGCAGATATCGACGGACATCAGGGTGATGTTCTGCAGGATGAGGTTCGCGAGACCGCCGAGGTCGGCCAGGGTGCGGGGCGTGGGCATTTCCGAGCCGATGACGATGTCCGCTCCCATCGCCTTCGCGAGGTCCACCGGGAAATTATTGCGGGTACCGCCGTCCACCAGCACCATTCCCTCGATCCGCACCGGCCGGAAATAACCGGGAATGGCCATCGTGGAACGCATCGCGTCCACGAGGCTGCCCGCGGTCCAGTTCTTCTCGTTCAGGCTCAGCATATCCGTGGCGACGCAGAAGAAAGGAACCGGAAGTTCGTCGAAGGCCAGGGAATCCTGGTAGCCGACGGTGACGGAACTGAGGGTGTTCCGGACATTGTATCCGAACAGGAAACCGTCCGGCAGGCCCATTCCCACCTTGGCCATCATCTCCTGGCCCATGTCACCGGTACGGGTGTCGCTCTGCTCGTAATTCTTGTTGAAACGCGTCTGCCGCTCAATCCTGGACTGTATGTCCTGGTCGTCGTAGTGGAACGGGACCGTCAGGGCGAAACGCTCCTTGTTGCGGCGGACCTTGTACGTCTGGAAACTGTCCGGAATCTTGTCGGACATCATCACGGTCCAGTCGATGGCACGGACCAGCGAATCCAGGTACTGGGCTCCGAAACCGAGCGAATAGAGGCCCGAGACCAGGCCGCCCATGCTGGTGCCGCCCACCATGTCCACCGGAATGCCCATCTCTTCCAGATACCGCAGGACGCCCAGATGGGCCATGCCGCGAGCGCCGCCGCCACCCAGCACGACGGCCACGGTGGGACGGTGACAGGTCCGGCGGATGGAGTCCATCTTCGCCCGGACGCGGACGATGGCGAGGGAGTCTTCCTCCGGGTTGACACTGGGTGCGATGAATCGGTTCTGCGCGGTCCCGAGCACGGCGCTCAGGCACGTGCATACCAGGAGCAGGGCACTTTTGAGAAGTTTCATAGCGAGGAATTGGGTTTAGTCTTTCAGGGGGGTGATGAAGATGTTCCGGATTTCGAGCGGACCGCCTTCGGACTGGAGGGCGACGGGGCCTTCGTCGCGGTCGAAATGGGCCTCGTTCATGAGGACGCCGTTGACATAGGCCTGGATGAAATTGCCCTTGCAGACGATTTCGGCGGTGTTCCACTCGCCGGCGGGATTCTCGGCGCTGTCCTTCGTACTGCGCAGGAAACGGCCTTCCGTGAGTTCCTCGAAGGCGGAGCCGCCGGAGGCGATCATGTCGCCGGCGCGGCCGTTCATGAGGTTGACTTCGGCGCAGCGCGGCCAGACGGCGTCGATGGGCTCGGCATGCAGGAAGATGCCGGAGTTGGAGGGCTCTCCGGGCCAGCGCCACTCCAGGTGGAGTTTATAGTCTTTGAAAGAATCCTCGGTCATCATGTAGCCGAAAGGCTGGCCGGCGATGGTGATGACTCCGTCTTTCACCCCGAATACGTCGGTGGCCGGGACATCGCTTTCCGGGGCGAGACGGAAGGTCCATCCTTCCAAATTCTTGCCGTTGAACAGTTTCGTTTCGCGTTCCCCGCAGGAAAGGCAGAGCAGGATGCCCAGGGTCAGGAGGGCGGCCAGGTTCCGTTTCATGGTATGATCGAATTGGTTGTCTTACAAAAATACAGAATTTTCTTGAAAATGCAGTATATTTGTCCGTTAGCCACCGTCAATATGAAAAGAATCCTCTGCCTTATGCTCCTGCTGCTCGGCCTGGCCGCCGGAGCGCAGGAAATGAACTCGCTCCAGTTCCGTGCGCGGGTCGTTTCTCCCGAACTGTCCCAGGACGCCGTCACCTTCCGCTTCGCTGCCCCGAAAGCGCGGCAAGTCAGCGTGTCCGCCTCCTGGATGGGCTACCGGTCCGAACCGATGAAACAGGGTCCGGACGGCATCTGGACCTGGACCGCCCCGCTGCCGGAACCCGAACTCTACACCTATACTTTCAACGTGGACGGTGTCACGGTCCTGGATCCGGCGAACGTGTCCGTCGTGCGCGACGGCGCCCGGTACATGAATGCGGTCCTCATCCCGGGCGGTTATGCCGATGCCTACGCCCCAAGCGCGGCTCCCGGCAACCTCGAGCAGGTCTGGTACCATTCCGCGGAGAACGACATGATCCGCCGCCTGTATGTCTATACGCCGGCCTGTTACGACCGTAACGACAGGAAGACCAAGTATCCCGTCCTGTACCTCCTGCACGGAGGCGGGGGAGACGAGGATGCCTGGGCCACCCTCGGCCGCACCTGCCAGATCCTGGACAACCTGATCGCCGCCGGAAAGGCGAAGCCGATGTTCGTGGTGATGCCCAACGGCAACCCCAACCAGTATGCCGCGCAAACCCTCGGCATCCCCGTGAAGACCGACATCCGGCAGTACGCCTCCGGCTTTGACAATTATTCCTCGTTGACGGCGGACATCGTCCCGTTCATCGAAAAGACCTACCCCGTCATCAAGAACCGGAAGGGCCGTGCGGTGGCCGGTCTGTCGATGGGCGGCGGCCAGTCCTTCTTCATCGCTTTCCGCAACGTGGACCTCTTCTCCAACGTGGGCATTTTCTCCTCCGGTCTGATTGGCTCCAACGCCATCGGCGGCGCCCCCTTCGACGGCGAAGCCATCATCCCGGGCCTCTACTCGCAGCCGGCGAAATTCAACCGCTTCGACGTCATCTACCTCTCCTGCGGCGAGGAGGACAACCGCATCGACGGAATGAAGGATTTCAAGGCTAAATTGGACGAGAAGGGCTACAAGGGTGTGGTCTGGGAGCAATACCCCGGCGGCCACGAATGGAAAGTCTGGCGCCGCAACCTGGCCTCCTTCGTCCAGTTGCTGTTCAGATAGGCGATGGTCAAGGCCCTTCTGTTCGCCTCGTTGCTGCTGGCTTCCGCCTCCGGAGAAGTGAAGGTGTACAAGGGAACCAGCCGGTATAACTCGGACATCCTGTGCACGGTCCGGGACGGCACGGTGTACAAGGGCCGGTCCAATTATCTGTCGGACATCCTCTGCACCATCCGCGGCAACGAGGTCTACAAAGGCCGGAGCAACTACCGGTCGGACGTGCTCTGCACCGTCCGGGACGGGAAAGTGTACCGGGGAACCAGCCATTACAATTCGGACATCCTGCTGACGGTCCGGGACGGCAAGGTGTACAAAGGCACCTCCAACTACAACTCCGACATCCTGGCCACCGTCCGTGACGGCGCCGTGTACGACGGCCGCAGCAACTACCGCTCCGACATCCGCTTTACCATCGACGGCAACCTCACCCTCGAAGAGTTCGCAGCCGTCTGGTATTCCGTGATGTATGGCTGGTAAGGCTAGAACAGTCCCTGCACCAGGAACCAGAGGATCGGCACCAGCAGGGCGGGGATGTAATTCAGCGTCTTGCAGTCCTTGATGTCCAGGATGGACAGGCCGGAGGAGATGATGAGGACGCCGCCCACGATGGCGAGTTCGTTGACCAGGGTGCCTTGGAAGATGGGGCTGGAGGAGGCCAGGGTGGCGGCGAGCCAGATGGACCCCTGCCAGCAGAACAGGATGGGAGCCGCCAGGATCATGCCGATACCGTAGGTGGTGGCGAATACGGTCGAGGTCACGAAATCCAGCGTGGAGTTCGTGTACAGGAAGGTATTGTCCCCCTGCAGGGCGCTCAGGACCGGTCCCACGATGGAGAACGTGCCGATGCAATAGAGCAGGCAGGCCGAGATGAGGCCTTTCGCGAAACTGTCCCCGCCTTTTTTCGCCAGCAGGCGCTTCACCCTTCCGTCCAGGTCCAAAGCCGTGCCGATGAGGCCGCCGATGGCCAGACTCAGGATGAACAGCACCGGGAACTCGCTCTTGGGCATGTTCGCGACGAAGGAATTGGCGCCCAGGGCGAGGGACGCCAGACCCATCGCATGGAACAGCGTCCGGGTGTATTTCTCCCCGAGCCCCTTCTTGAAGAGGGTCCCGATGAGGGTGCCGGCGACGATGCAGGCGGTATTGACGATGGTTCCGAGCATATCGCTTGCAAAGATAGCAAGAAATCAATTCGTTGCAGGCGGAAGACCGCTTTTGTTGATAACTTTTTTCGGAGAATTCGGGGCAGTGTGCTATCTTTGTCATCCAAGATAGTAGCGCCATGTCCTTCGTCCATCTGCACGTACATACCCAATACTCCATCCTGGACGGCCAGTCGTCCATCGAGAACCTGTTCAACCGGGCCGACGAACTGGGAATGCCCGGCTTGGCCATCACGGACCACGGTAACATGTTCGGAGTCAAGGAGTTCTTCAAGTACGCGAAGAAGCATCCTGCGGTCAAGCCCATCATCGGCTGCGAAGTGTACGTGTCGGTGGGGGACCACCGGGTGAAGGAGAAGGGCTACTATCACCTGATCCTGCTGGCGAAGAACTACCAGGGTTACAAGAACCTGGTCAAGATCGTGTCCACGGCGCACATCGAGGGCATGTACTACCGCCCCCGTATCAGCCACGAGGTGCTGGAGCAGTACCATGAGGGACTCATCTGCAGTTCGGCCTGCATGGCGGGCGAAGTTCCGCGCGCCATCCTCGCCGGCGACATGAAGAAGGTCGATGAAGTCATCGCGTGGCACAAGCGCGTGTTCGGCGAGGACTATTACCTGGAGGTGATGCTTCACAAGACCGAGGTCCCCGGCCTCTCCCGCGAGGTGTATGACAACCAGATGATCTACAACAAGGTCATCTTCGAACTGGCGGAGAAGCATGGCGTGAAGGTCGTCGCCACGAATGACGTGCATTTCGTGAACAGGGAGGACGGTCCGGTCCATGACCGGCTGATCTGCCTGACCACCAACTCCTATATCGACGACCCCGACCGCCTGCGCTATACCCAGCAGGAATTCCTCAAGAGCGAAGAGGAGATGCTGGCCCTGTTCCCGGACCACCCGGAGGCCATTTCCAATACCCTGGAGATCCTGGCCAAGGTGGAATCCTATTCCATCGACTGCGATCCCATCCTTCCGGTGTACGAAATCGACCCGGCGTTCATGCAGGAGATCGATGCCTATATGGAGCGGTACAAGGACGTCATCGACGCGGGCCGGTGCGACAAGAAGGGGAACTATCGCGGCGACGGTTTCTGCCATTCGGTCGCGTATCTGTGCCACCTGACCTACAAAGGCGCGCACGAGCGGTACGGCGAGGAGTTGAACGACGTGCAGAAGGAGCGCATCGACTTCGAACTCATGACCATCTCCCGCATGGGTTTCCCGGACTACTTCCTGATCGTCCAGGACTATATCGCCGCCTCCCGCGCCATG
>JAFXMA010000051.1 GCA_017530725.1 Bacteroidales bacterium | reverse complement strand
GTGGTCGTCCGTGGAGGTCTTCTCGTCGAACCACTGCTGGCGGTTCTCCTGGGTCACCTCGATTTCCTTGGGCAGTTCCTTCTTGGGCTGCGGGGCGGCCTGCTGCTGGGCGGCGGGGCCGACCCAGCGCTCCTGGTCGGAGCCGGTGGGACGGACGCTGGTGTCCACGAGGACGGCGAGACCGTCGCGGGTGAAGCCGGATTCGGAGACGTCACCGCCCCAGGCCACGGTATAACCGTTGTCGATGGCATTGTCGATGACGGCCATGAACTCGTCCAGCGGGAGGTTGTAGCAGAGACCCCAGCGCCAGTTGTCCTCCACCTCGATGGCGAACTGGGAATAGAACGGATGGTGCGTGAAGGAGGAGATGTTCACATAGTCGTCCGGGTTGATGCCGAGGGCGTCGCGGTAACTCTGCGGGGTGTAGGTGACTCCGTTCTCCACGAAGGTCTCGGGCAGTTCGCCCAGATAGGCGTCCAGGATGCCGTCGAAGCCTTTCATCCACACAGGGGTGAGTTTGCGGTTGGGATTCTTCACAGCGGCCTGAACATAGCCCTTGAGGACGCCGTCCAACTCGCCCTGGGCCGGGAGTTCGGTGCCGTAGTTCATGCCGGAATAGACCGACTGCGGCATGATGCCGTAATCGCGGATGACTTCCAGCACGTCGCCGAAGCCGCTGCCCTGCGCCATGTTCAGATAACCGTTCAGGCGGACGTACTTGATGGCCCTGTCATGATAAGAGTGACGGACGACGAACATTTCGGACAGGTCTGGATAGGCGTCGGCCTTGAGGTTCTTGGCCTTGATGATTTCGGACTCGAGGAACGAGAGGGCGGAGAAGCACCAGCAGGTGCCGCTGTTCGCCTGGTTCTTCATCGAGGTGATCGGAAGTTCCTTGACGGTGGTGAACTGATAATCGGAAGCACGGACCGGGGAAGGAGCCTGCCGGGACTGTGCGGAGGCGGTCAACGCGAGGAGGGCCGCTGCAAGGAGAAGAATGGTTTTTTTCATATCAATGGTGTGTTGATTTGTTTCTCTAACTCACAAATTTAGGGAATTAATCGTAATTTTGCAAAGTGAGAACCATTTTGTACATCCACGGCATGGGCGGAGGGGGAGACAGCAGGATCCCGCGGCTCCTGCGGGAGCGTTTTGAGGGAACGGACATCCGCTGCATCGTCCGAACCTATGATTTCGACCCGGAAACCGGCCATGCGCAGATTGCCTCCTGGGTGGAGGAACTGCAGCCGGACCTGATTATCGGCGAGTCCCTTGGATCTATCCAGGCCCTTCGCGTACGCGGCATCCCGCATCTTTTCGTCTCTCCTTCGCTCGGCGCCCCCGACATCCTCGTCCGTCTGGCCTGGATTACCCGGATTCCCGGCGGAAAAGCGCTCCTGCACCATATCTGGCCGGTGAAGGAAGGGGACCGGCAACCGCTCCGGTTCGAGTATCCGGTCATGAAGAAATACGCCGCGCATTGGGCCGATGCCCGGCAGGCGGCGAAGGAAGGCGGATACAACTACGCTTTTTTCGGGACCCGGGACCACTACATGAAATCCGGTGCGGTGAAGGTGTCTCTCTGGCGGGAACTGTTCGGCGACACGTACTGCATGTATGAGGGTACGCACTTCATGGAAGAGGAGTACGTGTACTCCCTGCTAATCCCGAAAATACGGGAGGTCCTGGACGGTACGGCGGATGTTCTCCCGCGCGAATGACTTGTCTAAATAGTTGTATTTCAGTGATTCTTCCGGAGTCACTTGAATTACTGCATCGAATCCTGCGGCGAGCAGTTCCTCCCGGTCTTCCACCTTTCCGGCCAGGAGGACGACAGGGATTCCCGGTGCATGCCTGCGTGTCGCCTGAAGGACGCCGAAGGGGACTTTGCCGGTCAATGTCTGCCTGTCCGCCTTGCCCTCGCCGGTGAGGACGAGACCGCATTCCGCAAGCCGCTCGGGGAAGCGGACGGCTTCCAGGACGGCGGCGATCCCCTGGTGCATCTCGGCCTTGAGGCAGATGGCAAGGGCTGCGCCGATGCCACCCGCGGCCCCTGCCCCCGGAATCCGGTTCGGATCCATGCCATAGTCCTTTTCCCAGCGCCCGGCCTGTTCCCGGAACCGCCGCTCCAACGCTATCACGCCTTGGACATCCGCACCCTTCTGGGGGCCGAAGACGGCGGGTGCTCCGGACGGTCCCGTCAAAGGAACGTCGGCATCGTAGAAAGCCTTGATCCGGACATGGGCGGGCAGGGGAGAGAGGACCTCCAGGAGACCGGCTCCGCAGTCCATGACCGCCGTCCCTCCAAGGCCGGTCCAGATTTCTTCGACTCCCTGTTCTATCGCATCTTGCATCATCTCACCTGTACCGATGGATGAAGCAGATAAAGGATCCAGTTCTTCGGTCTTAAGGAGGGTGAGACCACTGGCCGCCGCCGTCTCGATGACGGCGATGCGGCCCTCCTCCAGCAGGGCGTAGCGGGCCTTGATGGGACGCCCCAGCGGATCGTGCACGCTGACCGTGCGGAAGACACCGCCCAGACAGCCGGCGATGCAGTCCGTGAAACCCTCTCCGCCGTCGGACAAGGGCAGCCGGCACACGTCACTTTCCGCTAAAGCGGAAGCCGCGGCGTCCACCGCCTCGGGAGCCGTGAGGCTTCCCTTGAAAGAATCCAGGGCCAGAAGCGTCTTCATCTTTGCAAATATAAGGAGATTTCCGTACTTTTGTAAAATCTATGGACTATATGAAAAAGTTACTTCCAATCCTCGCCTTCCTGGTGACGCTGGCGTCCTGTCGCGAGCGTCCGGCGGTGGTTCGGGACACGATACCGTATGTGAAGCAGATCGCCGTTGACACGACCGGTGCTTTCGCGCTCGTCAGCACCTACCGGACGGCCGGAACCAAGGGCTCCATCGCCGTGATCGGCGAGCCCGACCCCGCCTCCCGGCTGGCCTCATTCCTGATGGCGGCCGACAATGTGGACAATATCGACGGCAAGCCCGCTCCGGACCGTCTCCCGGATTTCGCCGGCGAGTCGTTCGACATCATCCTGGACCTGTACAACGCGCCGTACATCCGGATGGCAGCCTCCAGTCCGGACAGTCTCCGGGAAGTCGCCGTCCGCAATGCCGTGACGGCGGTCGATACGGTGGCTTATTCCAATGCGCTGGATCCGAAATCCCGCCTGGTAACCTCCCGGGCGAAGGTATTCGTCCTGGCCAGTTCGCTCCTTTCGGAGTATGGGAAGTTCGATATCGACACGCTCTTCAAGATGGCCGGCCGCGAGCCGCTCATCCTCACCCCCGTGGAAGCGATGCTGAAGACGGCGGCGGACGCCGGTTTCAAGAGCGTCGCCGTCTGGGCTCCGGAAGAGGCCCGTTCCGCCTATGAGCATGTCGCCCGGACCCTGGTCCCGCAGATGGACGTGACCGTGGTCTCCACCACCGGCAACGGCATCCTGCGCCCCGCGTTCCGCGATATGCTGCGCATTTACCGGTCCCTGAAGCCGGGTACGAACCTGGACGCCGTCCTGCTGGACAGTTTCCTGGTGGACGTGGAGGAACTCGAGTCCGAAAAGGAGCATATCCACCGTCAGATCACCGAAGAGGACATGGCCTTCGACCGCATCCTGATGCCGCATTTCCGCTTCATCGAGCCCAATGCGAGCCTGACGTCCGCCCTGTACCGCCTGCTGCGGGAGAAGAACATGTTCACGCACAACATCGCTTATCCCACCGTCCGCTACTACCAGACGGAGGAGAACCGGGACGGAGAGTTCGTTCCGGTCGAAGTCAGCGCCTCGTATCTCTCCTCCCGCTCGAATCCCGCCCCGTATGTTCCAGATATCGATTAGTCCGGAGGAGATCGGCCGCCTGGAACTGGCATCCTTTCCGGGTGAGATCCAGGTCATCGATTCGCTCGGGGAAGAGTTCGGGAAGGCCGTCCGGTATCTCAAGAACCAGAAGGTCATCGGGTTCGATACGGAAACCCGTCCCACGTTCTCTCCGGACCAGCGTTCCAACGGAACCGCCCTCCTGCAACTCTCAGGGGCCGAAAAGGCCTTCCTGTTCCGCATCAAGCAGATGGGCGGCATCCCGCGCCGCCTTTGCGCCATCCTCGCCAATCCCGCCATCGTCAAGGTGGGCGCGGCGATCCATGACGATGTGACCGGGCTCCAGCGCTTCGCCGGTTTCCAGCCGCAGAACTTCGTGGACCTGCAGAAAATCGTCTGGGAGTACGGGATCCGCGACAAGTCCGTCAAGAAGATGACGGCCATCATCCTGGGGTTCAAGATTTCCAAGGCCCAGCAGTTGTCCAACTGGGAAGCGGAGAAACTCTCCGAATCGCAGCAGCGCTACGCCGCGACGGACGCCTGGGTGTGCCGGGAGATGTATCTCCGCCTGATGCACTCCGAGAAGGCGCCCCTCACTCCCGAACAACTCCATCCCGAGTTATATCACGAACAAGCCTGATGGAAAAAGTCATTCTCCGTCCGCGCCGCGAGGATTCCATCCTCCGGTTCCATCCCTGGGTTTTCTCCGGGGCCATCGCCCAGGTGACGGGCAATCCCGCCGAGGGCGACCTCGTGGGGGTCTATTCCGCCGACGGCCAGTATCTCGCTACCGGCCATTACCAGATCGGCTCCATCGCCGTCCGCATCCTCAGTTTCGACGAGGATCCCACGGCGCCGGATTTCTGGGAGAAGATGGTGCGCAGGGCTTTCCAGGCCCGCGTGGCTTGTGGCCTGCACGGGTCCGCATCGACCACCTGCTACCGGCTCGTCCATGGTGAAGGCGACGGTCTGCCCGGCCTGATCATCGACTATTACGACGGCGTCTGCGTCCTCCAGGCCCATTCCGTGGGCATGTTCAAGGCCAAGAACGCCATCTGCGAGGCGCTCAAGGCCGTTTACGGGGAGTCGCTCAAGGCGGTCTATGACAAGAGTTCCGGCACCGCGCCCTTCAAGGCGGGGCTGGATCTGGTCGATGGATACCTGTATCAGGCGCCCGGCTTCGACACGGACGAATGCGTCGTTTTGGAGAATGGGAACAAGTTCCATGTCAATTGGAACGAAGGGCAGAAGACCGGCTTTTTCCTGGACCAGCGCGAGAACCGCGCCGCCGTGGGCCGGCTCGCCCGGGACCGGCATGTCCTGAACCTGTTCTGCTATACGGGCGGTTTCTCCATCTATGCGCTGAACGGGGGAGCGGCTCATGTGGATTCCGTGGACAGTTCCCGCAAGGCGATGGACATGGTGGACCGGAACGTGGCCCTGAACGGTTTTACGCCGGAGCAGCATACCTCCTACTGTGCCGATGCCATCGATTTCCTCCGCGATGTCCCGGAAGGGAAGTACGACCTCATGATCGTGGACCCGCCGGCTTTCGCCAAGCACCGCGGGGCGCTGAAGAACGCCCTCCGGGCGTACCAGCGCCTGAACGCGGCCGCCATCGCCAAGGTCGCCCCGGGCGGCTTCGTGTTCACCTTCAGTTGCTCGCAGGTCGTGGACAAGGAAGCCTTTGCCCTGGCGGTCTTCTCCGCCGCCGCCCAGACCGGCCGCAGCGTCCGCATCCTCGACCGCCTCAACCAGCCCGCCGACCACGCCGTGAACATTTACCACCCGGAAGGGGAGTACCTGAAAGGGCTGCTGCTGTACGTGGAGTAAGGGGCTTTTCGAGCGAAGTCGAGAAAACTTTTGGGAAATCCAAAAAAACTGCATATATTTGCAATCCCAACGGTGCTATGGCCGAGCGGTTAGGCACAGGTCTGCAAAACCTGCTACAGCGGTTCGATTCCGCTTGGCACCTCCCCAAAAACCAGCGATAAAACGCTGGTTTTTTGCGTTATTCCCTCTCAGACATGTCTTGCAGCGCCGATGAGGGGGTGGTTGCCTCGCTGAGTGCGGGTAACGTCCCGATTGTTGGGACGTTACCCGCAAAAATGGCCATTTTTGCGGGTAGCCTGCCAGATTTCGGGACGTCACCCTCACTGCTGCACGAGGTTCAGTTTAATCAGTTTAAAAATGGGAACTGTGGCCAAAAAGGGCCGAAGTGGCTTGGATTATTACCCAATTATTCCGTATTTTGAAAACGGATTCAACTAGCCATATACAAACCCACATCTAATACCCGAATATGATCAAAACTAGAAAGAGCGAAGCCCCACGTCAGATAAGCCCCGTCATCCCCGCGTCCTGGATTCTTGCATACATGGTCTTCAAGGGAATAGCGAGGGAAACGATACAGGTGGCGGAATGGGAGTGGAAGAAAGAAGAACAAGATGTTTGGCCTCCGAGAAAAGCGACCTTTTTCGATGCTTTCCATGCGTTGTATGAGGACCTCTGTGTGAAGGTCAGTTTAACCAGTCCATCGTGGTTGGCTAAGGAGGCGAACCTGGGGGAGGCTGTCGACGATTTGCTTCATATTGCCCGGAAGATTGTGGACATCTTTGAATCAAACCAGGATAAGATTCTTAATTATGGGAACCGTACGGACGGACGGTATGGAGATGAAGCCTTCGCGATATATGACAACTGTAAACGCGTCGTAAGTATTCTCGACTATGAGGATCCGCCGGAGGATGAAGAGATGCGCAAAGAACTGATGTTTAGTTTTTTTTCGGATAGGTTCCTGAGACCGCTGTATAAAAAGGTTTGCAACCTCTTCCAGGAATCGGACCCTTCCGTGACCGGTAAAAATGTCGGCAAACTCGTGTCATACAGGAATTTCCAGGCTGTAGTGAACCTGTTGGAAACCGTCTATGTCAATGAGTGGGAGGAGGAGGATTTTAGTGCGGTCGTCCTTAAACCCGTCGCTGGCTATGGTATGGTGATGTACGCTCTGACAGTCCTGCTATCGGGTAAAAGGAATCCCGAATGCGAAAATAATCCCATCATTCTTTACCGTAAGACCGAGAATGGTCCAGTTGAGGTGGACCCCGATGAGTTCGGGAGTGTTGAGGGCGACTTCATGGAGCCTGTCAGGGAATACTGGACCTCATCCTTCCTAAAAAGGCTGGACTGGTCTGACGGGTACACCGTCATCGACGACCTGTGGAAGACAGAATATTGCAACCCGGATCAACAGAAAATGGTGCTCTCCCGGAAAGAGACCTCCTCGGACGAGAGCGCTACGCTGTCGCGTTTTGTACACCGAAAGGTGTTCGAAGGAATCTGCTCGACGGAAAATATCGAGTCGGTCGAATCGTCCGACCTTTGCGCGCCGTCCGCCGAGGACTATCTCATGCTCAACAGGGAATACGCCCAGGATGACCTGGATGTGGAAGAGAGAAAGAAGCGGGTAAAAGACCTGTATCATCTTTTCTGCCGGGAGACGGGTTACCTGTACAAGAATATCGTTCAACTTTCCGGGGTATTCAAGTCGAAATTCGAAGGGGAGTGTATCCGATGGGATGCCCAACGCCATTTCGAACAGGAGAAGGAAGCCTACGAAGGGCTCCGTCGGATGCTTTCAGAAGAGGGAAACGGCGGCGTTGAGATGACGGCGGTCTACAAGCGCCTCATGGACGGTTGCGTCTATTCGGACATTCCGCTTCTTGAACAGCGGAGCGTCTGCTCCGAGACGATGCGCCAGTACATCATGAAGTGCATCCTGCAGGACGAGAACTACAAGCAGGCACTACTCCAGAAACTGAACGAGTTGTCCGACCCTATGACTACCCCTTCGTCGGACTTAAGGAAGGTTCAGCAGATGACGGTGTTGAAGTATCTCCGGGACAACAACATCATCGACGAGAACAATGTTGTCCGAGACTGGCACTACCGGGAGTTGCTCCGTGAGCTGGTAAAGAACAAGTATGTCAAGCCGAATGAAGGATGGCGTGAAGGGATAAAGAGAGTCAAAGGTAGCAATCATCTCAAGAAAAGGTTGGATGACAATGGGAACCTGAAAAGCGATTTATTGAACAATTACCAAGATTTTAAAAACCAGTGTTTCGCCCTGTTCAATAAGGTTATCGATTGGAGTCCATTTGACAACGTTTTCAAAAAGCATGAAAAGGGGGAGATTATCAGCTGTTCTGCCAGCAAGTTAAAGAGTGATTTCGTTGACAAGCCTTCATGCGAACCAGGAAAGGAGGTTGAGATCCTGATAACAATCATCCGAGAAAACGAATTCCGGAACTAATGATTCGAATTACAGCCCTTTTTAATCGCGCTCTATTAGAGCGCGATTTTTTTAGTGTTTACGGAATATTTACGGAGTATTTACGGAGTCAAATCATGAATCAGGAAAAGGCGTAACTTGCCCCCGGAAACGAGAGGAACCAGTTCCGAATCGCTTCCGGAGGTCCTTGACATATTGTTGTCCCTAAAAAGGAGACAACCTGGGGGAGTCCGCACCTCCAACTCTGGATGCTACAGAGCGAGCGGACTATATGCTTGGAACTTCGATGCGAAAATGGAGTACCGGAGAAGTGTTGAAGAGCACGAAAACAAGGCTAGAGGATTATGAGGACAGTCCGTGATGATACGGACTTCCTTAATGCAGCCGACGGCGGTGACAAGCCCGCGAATAATGCAGAGTCAAGGACCCTTAAATACTTATTTGTTATGTCGCAGATCAACTACATCAAGGAGAGGTTGCTCCGCATGAGCGACCAGTCCACCAACTCCACGGTCAGGGAACGCCTGACCGGACTCCTGACCTCACTGGTCGAGGTCGCCGCCGACTCCCAGGCCGGAGTCGTCGCCGAGACCCTTCTCGGGAAGATCCGGAAGTACTCCCGCTGCTACTGCTCCGAGAAGCAGGCGTACATCATTGCGTGTGGCCTGTACGAGCACTGTCTTGACCTTTATTGAATGCCTATGCAGGAAAAGACATTTAAGGATCGATTCGAAAGGGAGACCGCCGTTGTTCTCGGCAGTCTCGGGACCTCCGAATCCGAGCGGGACGCGATTGTGAGGGATTCATACGACGACCTCACGGAGACTCTCGGACTTTCCCGTCCCTGCATCGCCCTTCTGGCGTGGGCCCTGGGTAACATGAACGGCACTACACTTGACACGGATTGCGTGTCCTCCCTGATTGGATACCCCGAGAAAGAAGTTAGTCTATCCCTCGATGAACTCGAAAGGAGGCGCTACATGGTCGGTGTCGGATCCGATGACATCGCACTCGACGTGACCGAGGAGACGAAGGAACGGATTATCGACCACTACTGCTATGGAAAACTGATATATTGCTGATAACCAAGGATATGCTTTACCACAACCCGAAAAACTATGCCCGCGACTGTGACGCCGTTGCGGGTTTCGTCATGATCTCCACATCCGATACATCCTCGGAATGCCTGACCGCCTGCACCTGCATACGGGGTGCGCTTGCAGAAGGAGACGGTGACGCCGTTCTCGCCTATGGCCGTGTGCTGGAGGACAACATCTGCGTGAGTGGCGAAGCCGCCGTCATCCTGGCGGTGCTCGTGGCTGACGGAGGATATGCCCGGTCTGCCGGATGGCTGGCCCAGCGGTGCGGCCTGGAGCAGGATAGGACGGAATCGGTCTTGTCCGACTTGTTCGACGGAGGACTCGTGAACCAACTCGAGGATGCCCCGGGAATCATCCTGTCCGCACAGGCGATCGAGATGCTGCGCAGGGACAGTACCCTGGAGGGAATCATGCAGGAAGAGTTCATGGACGTTCTCCGTTACGATTCCGATTCGGAGGACCCGTTTGATCACGGAACGATTGCGGAAGTCGACTGCCGGATGAGGGAATACATGGAGAAATACCCTGGAAGCCGGATGGGGCGTTTCTATGAGGAGAACGCTATGTCCGGACTTTCCCAAGCCGAGTTCAGGCAGTTCGTGTTCCTGTGCAGGGACTTCGTGCTCCGGTTCACCGCCGGGTGCAAAGCAGACAGGGGCAGTGCCGCCGTGAAGGCGATGGTCAACCGTGGCTGGGCGATCCTCTTCGCCGCGCAGGGGGATTCCGACAGTGACATGATCAAGCAGAATAACATGCTCCTGTCGGTCGGCGTCTGCAAGAGACTGTTCGCCGGTATGGAGGAACTCATTGACTTCTCGTCCATCATGGGACAGACACGCGTCATCCGATGGAACGAAATCGACGAGAAGCCCCTCTTCTACAACGCCGAGGATACCGAAGGCATCGAACGCCTCTACCGGATGGCCGGGGAGAAGGAGTTCCGACGCATCGCCGGTGCTTTGAAAGCACACCGCCTCAAGGTGGCTGTCTCCGGCATCCTGTACGGTGATCCGGGAACTGGCAAGACCGAATTGGCGAAGCAGATCGCCAGGACCACCCGCAGGAACCTCATCGCCGTCGATGCATCCAAGACGGTAGGCTCCTATGTGGGGGAGTCGGAGCGGAACTACCGGGACCTCTTCAGGAACTTCAGGTATATCGAGGCGGTGTCACAACGGGCGCCCATCATGTTCATCGACGAGGCGGATGGCATCCTGGGAAAACGCATCCCGGGGGGGCGGTAACAGCCGGGACAGGTTTGTCAACACCATCCAGAACATCATCCTCGAGGAACTCAGCGACTTCGAGGGCATCCTTCTGGTGACTACCAACTTCGCGTCCAACCTGGACGACGCCATGGACCGGAGGTTCCTCGTCAAGATCGAATTCCACGCGCCGGACGAGAGCACGCGCCTGAAGATCTGGAAGTCGAAGTTGCCCCAGGTCCCCGACGCGGACCTCGAGGTAGTCGCCCGGGAATTCTCCTTCGCCGGAGGACATATAGATAACGTAGCCACACGGGCCATCATAGAGGCCATCATGGACGGCTCCGATACGGTCTCGCTCAATTCACTCATTAAATTCAGCAAGGATGAAACAGCTTTCACAAACAAGGACAACCGACGGAGAATCGGATTTTAGGATTCTGGCGGTCGAAAGGCTCACCGACACCCAGAGGGAAACGATGAGACGGGCCGTCGGCGACGGCCTCTGGGAGGAGATCCTGGAAGGACGGGGGCTTCCCGAATCCGCATTCAGGCTGGTCAAGCGGAAGATGAAATGTCACGGGATCCTCCCAATGAGGATGTGGTGGCAGGAAGACTGACTCTTCAGAAGAAGAAACGGGGCGGTTTTTCGAAGGGTTCCGAGTCATTTCGGAAACACCGGCAAACCGCCCTTTCGATATTACCTTTACAGCAAATACCAATAAACACCAAGATTATGTTCAACGAATACTACCCTGAAAACACGAGCCCTGACTGCTTCGAGAACTATGGCGGACATCACATCGACGACCGGATGCGTGCCCGCGGAAACTCCTATGCCTGCCGCCGTCAAACCGACGACAAGGCTCACTATGCGACGCCTGAGATGATGGAGGAGAAACGGATTGAGTTGGAATCCCTCGAGGCCGAATACGACCGGATGCATGCCACCATCTACGGCAGCGGAAGCGAGCGTCTGTCCGTGAACGACCTGGCGGATGCGCTCGGCCCGCTCGAGGCGCTGTCCGAGAAAATCTCTATGCTCCGCCGTTTCATCGCTACGGCCCAGGTAATCAATCCCGAGGAACGTGCCTGTGACAGGGTACAGATTCTCTCAAGAGTGACCGTCCGAATCCAGGGGATGCCCACCACGAGGACGATCCGCATCGTCGGCGAGAACGACTCCGATCCCCAAAAGTGTGAGATATCCTGCTCGTCCCCGGTCGGGAAGTCCCTTCTCGGTCGGAAGGTCGGCGAATCCGTGGACGTCGTGGTCGATGGTCGGATTATCCGTTACATCATCATTTCCCTGTAATCTGTGAAGAGTCGGACACCTGCCGTGAACGGTATTCCGGAATGATGGTCCATTGATTTATTATCACTATCTTTATGCCTGCACCAGGGATGTCTGGTGCAGGCTGATGATACAGGGATGAGAGGTACGAGTCCCCTGACATCTTCCAGATTTCGGGTATAGCCAGCAGGAAACGTACCCTGTCATCGTTTGCTAGGCCTGACGTAAGGCATTCTGATTGACGTATAAAGGCGTCATCTTCCCCTGTTTCGAATAAAGATTCGTCGTAACATGTTGACGTACAAGACAGAATCTTCTTTCATTGAAGGATACGCTCAAAACTGACTATATTTGTAAACCATATTAGAAAAACGACATGAAGAGAATACTGTTCCTGGATTTTGACGGAGTGTTGAACACGTACAATTACACCAAGCGACTTGTCGCCGAAGGGAAGCCGTATCGTGACGAGTATGGCGACCTCTTCGATCCCGAGGCTGTACATAGCCTCAAGACTATTATTGATTCCGTTCCGGATGCGAAAATTGTGATCACTTCCACATGGAAGGATACCATCGGCGCGGATAAGGTTAGGCAGTTATGGAAAGACCGGGACATGCCCGGCAAGATCTACGGCATGACGAAGCCTTTCATTCCGGATTTCTTCAGTATGGATTCGGATTTTGAGTTGGCAATCACGGCGGGCAAGGGACACGAAGTCAGGCAATGGTTGGTGGAACATGCGAAGGGAAAGTGCCGTTATGTCATTCTCGACGACATGTCGTACTTCCTGCCCGAACAGGAATCTCATCAAGTAAAGGTTGATCCGTTCCTCGGCATCACGGAGGCGGACGCCGTAAAGACCATTGGACTTTTGGAATAAGCCAATCATTTGTTATTCGAGTAATCGTCATACATAGTATACTCAATAGGAAAAACGTAATACCGAGCGCATTATGAAACAAACCGAGATAAAAGCATGGTTAATGTATTATTGGCGAAGCCTATTCTATTCCTACAAGAACATCCCTCCAAGGCGTAAGGTTGATGAGAAGGGCTTCGATCAATCTAGATATTATGCCAGTTCCAAGTCAGATGAATCAGATGAAGATGAGAATGATGCTGCTACCGTTGAATTGAACGATAGGGGATTAAAAGTTGTGTTGGATGGTCATTTGGATCAACAGACATTATCAGAACTAAAGAAAGACGACGCCTCAAAACCGTTTTTCCTGATCGTGTCCCCAATAAGTCTACTTCGGAAAGTTGATGGTAAGCACTATGAGTTCTTTCCTTTTTGGTTCGTGCTGAGTTCAAAAGAGGATGGAACCCTAAGCGTGCCGAAGGACTTTAAATGCGTGTATGTCCCCAGGCGTTTTATGAAACCTATTGGAGGGCGATATGATTATCAATACGAAGAGGACTATCCCATAGAGTTTACGACGTGTGAACTCTATGAAAAGAATTACCGACTCCAATCAAAGGACTATGATTCATATATCAAGGAGGTTTTCACCGTTTTTGAGAATCTTACGGGAGGGTTAAGTATCAAGGACTATCAGAATAAAGACACGAGTCTGGTCGTTAAACATGCTTTTACGCTACGTGTGGAAAATCCTTCCGATTTCACCATGAAGATACGCAGACTTTATAGTGAGAATCTTCAAGTAAGGAAGAATCTTCCGCCCCTGTTGAGATCCTTGATACAAGGGAGAAAAGGGTGTATAAGTTCAAAGAATCAGTCAACTATCGAACTGGGGCAATTCCATCTTGGGCAGATGAAGAATAGTTTTCCACTCTCTCCTTCACAAAGAAAAGCACTGCTAACCTGGCTGGCCAATGAATCAAAAGAGGACATTATGGTCGTAAACGGTCCTCCCGGAACGGGCAAGACGACGATGATTCAAAGCATCATTGCTACGAAAATAGTGGAAAGCGCCATTTCCGGAGATGAACCCTTTATGGCTCTTTGTTGTGCATCAACCCATAAGGCTGTCACAAACATTATCGACTCTTTTAGCGACAAGGAGAATACATCTCCGCATTGGCTGACAGGTATAGATGGGTATGCCACGTATTATGCCGGAAAGAATGATACCACGGGACGTTATATGCATATCTATTCAGGTCGAGATGAAAAGAAAAGTTTTGCCCCTGGCCCCGCCTTACCAATAGAGGGTGATAGCGAGCAATACGTTGAGACACAACAGTACTACATGGCCGCCCGTACGAAGTTTTGTGAAAAGGGCAGAGAAGAATTCGGGACAGATTCTATAGACGGAATTCTCTCCGGACTGCATAAACGACTGCTGGCATTCAAGAAAGTTGTTGAAGTCGCATCGAAGGCCTCGAAAAAAGCGAGTAAGGGAGATGACCAGGAATTGCAGCGTTTCTGGAGACAGTTTTGCCGCGATTTACTTGCCAATAGATTAACTGCTTCCGAGGAACTTTCTAAAATAAAGTATCAAGACCTTAAGAAGGACCCGTTAAGAGTGGAAGATCTGCTTGATATGTCCTATCGATATCAAGCATTTGTAACGGCAGTGCATTACTGGGAAGCAAGATGGCTTCAGACTTTTGACTGGGAAAAGAATGCCCCGGATACTGCGAAGGAAAGAGGGGATTACCTTCGTCGCAAATCTATGCTTACGCCATGCTTTGTGTCTACAATCCACTCCTCGGTGGGATTAATGTCCCATCTCGGGCAAAACCGTGAATTGGAACCGCTTTACTCTTTCGCGGATTATGTGATTCTGGACGAAGCGGGCCAAACCCTTCCGGAATTGGGAATAACTCCATTCTGTTTTGCAAAGAAGGCGTTGGTCTTTGGTGATGCTGAACAATTGGAACCGATTGGTGCCATGTCAGATGTCATGGATGTCGGCAACCTTAACGAATCAGGTATTTCGGTAGAGAAGGAGGATTTGGATTATTATGGGAAAGAGAGGAAGATGCTGTCAGCCACGGGAAATATGGTAGGGTTCGCTCAGTCTTCTTGTGCCTTCGTGGATGATGACTATAAGAACAAGGCTGGAACTCTTCAGCGAGGTATTGTCCTAACGGAACACCGCAGATGTCGGGAAGAGATTATCTCGTATTGCAATGATTTGGTTTATGGTGGGAATTTACACCCACTCACGCCCCCTAAACCGGAGTATCTGTATGCCCCCTTTGAGTTCATGCCCTCATACGGAAAAGCAAGAACCAGTCGAAATAGCAAATCAAAGTTTAATGAAGAGGAGGCGGAGAGCATTGTAAGGTGGATTGTTAAAGAGCGGAAGAAAATCGAATCACACTATGGTCAATGCATAGAAGATGTCGTTGCAATCGTAACACCTTTTAAGGAACAGGCATCTATCCTGATAACTAAATTGAAGGCTGCGGGCATATGCGCAGATGAAGACAGTCGCGTTAAGAAAAAGGAAGTGGACGGCAGTGAGAGCATTCCAAGTAAGCCACTCGTGGTGGGAACGGTACATAAACTGCAAGGAACTCAGTCTCCTTTGGTACTGTTCTCTTCAGTATACGGACCGGAGAGTAAGAGTATGCAGTTTATGGACTCTAAAACGAACATGCTTAACGTGGCGGTTTCGAGGGCGCAAGACGCATTCATTGTGTTTGGAAATCCTGAACTATATCATAGAGCGGCAATTCGACACTATCATACCTTTAAACATAAAAGCCTCAACCCTGTTCCTAGTGGCTTACTTATGGCATATTGCAGCAAGTATTGTTCGAATACGCCATACACCTTCGACGAAAGGATTTTGATTCATACCCGTGACCCCGAAAAAGCAAAGGCATTAAAATCAGATTGCGAACCCATCCTGCAAGAGATGCTTGACTCCTATACAAAGTGTACTAAAGAGTGTACATATGAGCGGAACATTCCGATATCCAAGGTTTGTTCGGACTTCTTGGGTGTTGATGAATCAGACTCACGTTTTACTGACGAGGAATGGCGGTTTATTTGGGATAAGGATTCTCATTTTGATTTTCTCGTGAGGTCGGCTTCCTCATCAAATAAACTTGTGATAGAGGTGGATGGTAAAGAACATGAGAAGGAAGAGCAGCAAAAACGTGATCAATGCAAAGATGGTATAGTCAGAAAACTAGGACTTGGAATGATGCGGCTGCCTTCCGAAATCCGGCTTTCCAAGAATGAGATTAAGAGTAACATTGATTTGTATCTTACATCGAAGTTTGTGCGGAAACCATCGTATATGATTTCATACGAATTATATTTAACGGGAAAGACGCTGGAACAAATATCCGCGGAACGAGGGCGTCGTATAGAGACCATAAAAGAGCATATGTATCAGGCGGTTAAGAATGGATGTGCTGACATTTCAGAGTTTATTCCCAAAGATCGTTTACAAGCCTTGCTTGAACAAGTCGCTGCTCTGGAACCAGAAGAGAAAAAATTGAACAGGATACACGAACTGCTCAATGGGGAGTATGATTATTATGAAATTGAGATGGTTTTATAAGGATTCTCTTTCACTATATGGCGCGCCCCTCCCCCTCAGACACAACTCAATCGTTTGATGGGGTGTGATGTTCAGTTTAAAACAGGGCAAAATCCCTTCGTTTCCCGTTTCACCCATCCCTTGGTTGCAAAACCACCCTTGTATGCACTCAAGTGCACCATACCCCACTTCACGAAGGGGCATAAGTTGCAATGCAGCGCACCTATGGCCGTTTTTGCTACCGTGGGTTCGGTTCAGGAGGGGGGCACTTTGCTGCGGAAACTCCAAGCAGACTCACAAAGACGCCATCCTGGCGGTCATTTACAAAAACACATTGAGAATATCAAGAAGAACTCCAAGGAAGGGATGACGGGCTGGCTGTGTTGGGAACTTCACTGGAGGAGGAAATACACGTCATTGACTGTTCGCCAAGACTATGTGCAATCTTCCCAAGAAATGCTTATCTTCGCAAAAATTACTGTTATTGTCATGTGTCAATTCTTTACACGACTGATGCTGTTCGCCGTGGCCGCGCTGATGGCGTCCTGTTCCTCCGAGCCTGGCAGCCTGGAGTTGTCTTTTCAGTATAACAAACAGCCTGGCCCCGGCTCAAACCAGTATGCCGTCTGGATCGAGAATGTCGACGGGCAGGTCGTCAAGACTCTGTATGTCACGGAGTTTACCGCCAAGGGCCGCAGCCGTGACGGATCCAAACCCGCCCGCGGTTATACCTACCGTACATCCTGCACGCCGACCTGGGTGCAGCATGTCGGAGCCGAGTCGCTTACGGACCAGCAGATCGATGCCTTTACGGGCGCCACGCCCGCCCAGAGCGGCGTCCAGACTTTTGTTTGGGATTTCACCGATCAATCCGGTCAGCCTGTGGCCAAGGGCACGTATCGCTTCTATATCGAGGCCACCTACAACGGCCCTAGTGTCGTGACCTATACGGGAACGGTCACCTATGGTGCCCCCGCCGGCGACCTTCCTGTCGAAACCTCTTATATCGAGGCCTCCGAAGATCGCAAGGATATGATTGCGAGCGTTCAGGCACGGATGATTCATTGACTAAAAAACTTGAATATGCAAAGAGTACTTGATTTCCTGAAAAAGGTAGGCGTCTATTTCCTCGCCACAGTCGATGGTGACCAGCCGGAGGTACGTCCTTTTGGAACTGCTGAGATCATTGACGGTAAACTGTACATCCAGACCGGCCACGTGAAGCCCGTCGCCAGGCAGATCGCCTCGAATCCGAAGGTCGCGATCTGCGCCTATGACGGGAAAGAGTGGCTTCGTGTCAACGCCACCCTCGTCGAGGACCCGCGCGTGGAAGTGAAGAAGGCCATGCTGGACGCCTATCCGACCCTTCGTGCGATGTATAACGAGAATGACGGCAACACCGCCGTGTTTTACCTGAAGGACGCTAAGGCGACCATCAGTTCCTTCACGGCCGCTCCCATAGAGATCGAGTTCTAAGAAGAGGATACCGGATCCTTCACTCCATGCGGAAGAGCGACTTGATAGGGCTCATCCTCCTGGCGTTCGTTCTGGGGTGTCGTTTCTCGGCGCCCCTTGCGAACTTCTATGCGGAGCGCTGCTATTCTGTGATTTCCGCCGGTCTGTCGCTGGTCTCATCCGTCGTGCCCTTCTCGCTGGAGGAAGTCGTGGTCATCGGGTTCGCCTGGCATTGATTAACTAGACGTCAGTAGGCCGGTGATCTGAGAGGGAAGAATCCGAGATTGCCGGAAAAGCAGTATCTTTGTACTGTCATGATTCGCGTCGCTTGCATCGGAGACAGCATTACCTGGGGATTCACGCTGCTGAATCCCTGGAAGCAGGGTTATCCCGCCCTGCTGCAGGAAATGCTTGGTGCGGGGTATGAGGTCCGGAACTTCGGCTACAATGACGCATCGGCCCGTTTCGATGCCGATACGCCCTATGTGAAAAAACGTATCTACAAGGAAAGCCTCGAATGGAATCCCGACATCGTCCTCCTGATGCTCGGGACGAATGATACGAAGACCCGCAACTGGGATCCGGACATCTTCCGGCGGGACTACCGGAAGATCGTCGAGTCCTATCAGAACCTTCCGTCCCATCCGCGCGTCATCCTGATTGCTCCTATCCGGATCCATCTCATCCTGGGAAAGCCGCTGCTGGGTGTGCACCCCGATACGATGGAAGAGGGTGTCCGGCCCGCCATCCGTGAAATTGCGGAAGAAACTGGACTGGAACTGGTCAATCTTCGCGACCTGTTCATGGACACCCAGTATTGCCGGGACGGCGTCCATCCCCAAAAGACAGGTGCCCGGATGCTGGCCGAGGCTATCTATTCTTCGGTCCAATGGTAACGCTGATTCTCATACTGGTCTGTAAATATGTATAAACTCGCAGTTTTCGACATAGACGGGACGCTGATCGACACGGAACGGACCGGGGTGGAATCGCTGGTCGTGACCCTTCGGGAACTGCTTGGAAAAGAGGTCCCATACGAAGAAGCCTACAAGGCTTTTGGCATCCCGAGCGGCAAGGTGGCCGGTCTCTATGGCTATGAAGACGCAGAACGCTTCGGCGAACGCTGGGAAGAGAATTTCATCGCCCTGTCGCACCACATCAGCCCGTTTCCCGGTGTATGGGATGCCTTGCGGAGAATCAAATCGACCGGTATCGCGACCGGTGTCGTGACTTCGCGGAACCGGATGGAGTTCGACTATGACCAATACCTTCGCGATATGGTCCCTTTCCTGGACCATATCGTCTGCAGTGAGGACACTGTCCACCATAAACCCCATCCGGAACCCTTGCTCCTTTGCATCGAGAAGGCTTCCCGTGCCATAGGAGAACCTGTCCTTCCCTCCGAAGTACTCTTTTTCGGCGATACGGACCACGATTATTCCTGCGCCCGCGATGCCGGATGCGATTTCGCCCTGGCCGACTGGAAGTCCCGCGGATGGCAGGACATCCCGGCCCGCTACAAGTTTTCCAATGCAGAGGAGATGGAAACGATTCTCCTATCAAACGAATAGAATACACGCAAATACTATGAAAAGAATCCTTACCGCTTTATCAGCCTGCCTGATCCTTCTTTCCTGCGGTCAGTCCCCGGAGAAGAAAGACATCGCCCTTGTCAATGACTTCTATGAGCATGTCCTGGGCAACAAGCCCATGACCGACAAGTATCTGCAGAAGACACTCTCCAAGGACATCCTGGACTCCATCTGGGAAACCGAATACGAAGATACCTACTCCTTCTGGGTATTCCGGACCGGCCTGCAGGACGGCCCTTCCAGCGCGTCTTCCGTGGAATCCATCGAGCCCCTGGGCGACGGCTGGTACCGCGTGACCTATTCCGATCTGGGCAACCCCGGCGTAACGGATGTGAAAGTTGAAAATGGCCGTATCACCGCCTATAAGTCCCAGAAGCAGGAAGATAGCGCACTGGCCGCCATCGGCCGGTACATGAAGGGAATCGGCTCCGACTATGCGCCCGGCGACTACTGCATCCCGTATTGCCTGATTGCCGGCACCGAGGAGGAGAATCCCGATGACATCCGGATCTGGGGCGATTTCCGGGTCGAGAACTACAACCAGGCGGGCGATACCCTCAAGTCCGTCTCCGGCGGCAGCCATCCCGGCTGCATGCATGTGAAGAAGACCGATGACGGCTTCGAAGTCTTCCGGTTCGATGCGGTCGGTGACGGTTCCGACTTCAATCCCACGGCCAAAGCCATTTTCGGCGACCGTTACAACGCTTTCATGGCCCTCCATTCTGACGACGATGCCAGGAAAGCCGCCCGTGCGAAATCCATCCTCGATTATGCCGATGCCAACGGCCTGGACATCTCCTGCTACCAGGACTTCGGCTGGCCCGCTGTAAGGATTAAGTAATTCCAAGCCCGTACTGGGAAGTCCGTCGGACAATGGACGTCAACCGTTCCGGTACTCGGAAGGGGTGAGGCCGGTATGGGCCTTGAAGAACTTGAAGAAGACGGACTGGTTGGGGAAATGGAGTTTGAAGACGATCTCCTTGATGGCCAAGTCGGTGTATTTCAATAGATTCTTCGCCTCCAGGATGACGAAGTCGTCAATCCAGTCGGGGGCGGAGCGTCCGGAGGCCTGCTTGATGAGTTTGGACAGGTATTTGGGGGTCAGGCACAGTTTGTCCGCATAGAAGGCCATGCCTCGCTCGGAGCAGTGGTGTTCGTTGACCAGGGCGATGAACCGCTCGAAAACCTGGTTCAGCCGGGCGGAGCGTTGGGAATCGGAATCCTTCCGGGCTTCGTCCACCTGATGTGCCCAGACATCGGTGGACAGATAGGTAAGGGAAGTCAGGAGAGAGCCGATAATCTCCTTTTTGTTCGTGAAAGGGGCGCCGACGATTTTCCGGGCCAGGTTGAAGTAGTCGTTGGCCAGGGACATCTGGAATTCGTCCAGGGTGATGCACGGATTGTCCAGCAGACGCATGCTGTCCTGGAAGACTTTCAGCAAGTCGAACCGGATGCCGGACATGAAATCCTTGGAGATCAGGACGAAGATCATTTCCATGTCACCGATCCGTCCTTCATTGTAATGGGACACTTTGACGATGTTCCCTGGAGCCTGGATCATGAGGGACTTCTCCCGCACTTCATACGAATTGAGGTTCACGTCCACCGTGAAATGCCCCTTTTTCAAATAGAAAATGATGAATCCGTCGAAACGGACGGGATACTGGAGCATCCGCAGGATGGCTTCGTTTTTCTCCACGCGCTTTCCGTTCACTTCGCCGATGACTAAGTCGTCGCCGATGCTCATTTCTTCGATGACAGGGGCCAGGGCCTTGATCCGCTGCAGGTCGATGGTATGGGGTGCTTCGGTCATGATTGTTCTTTTTTTCGCTTTTTGCAAAGATAAGGAATTCCTTTGAATATTTGCAAAAAATCGAATAATTCGACCAAAAGATAAATAAATGTGGCTATTTTATACATAAAATGGCGTAAAATGGCCGTATCTTTGCACACGCTTTCGACGAAATGAAAATGACTGTTAAAATGTCAAAAGGTACAAAGATGAAAAAAGAATCCCTCATACTTGCCCTGCTCCTGCCGGTCCTTCCCGTGACCGCCCAGCCGCAGCGTCTCACGCTGGATGACTGCCGTGAAATGGCCCTCGAGGTCGACAAGGATCTCCAGCAGGCCCGCACCAGGATCGAAATGGCCGGCTATGACCGGAAAATCGCCCTGGCGAACTATTTCCCCACCGTCAGCGCCACGGGCGCCTATCTGTATAACAACCGGGACATCGCCCTGGTCGATGAATTCCAGTCTTCGATGCTCCAGAGCGCTGGCTCGGTCATGCAGGGCGTCATGGAGGGTGCGGCCGCTTCCATGGAGGAACAGATCTC
>JAFXMA010000050.1 GCA_017530725.1 Bacteroidales bacterium | reverse complement strand
GCGGAATCCCGCCTCATCAACCCGCACTACTACAAGGTGGACATCTCCGACGACCTCTACGACACCAAGATGCGCCTGATCGACGACCTCGTGAAGCAGATCCAGGCCTTCGAAATCGACTAGTCATGGCAAAGAAAATGAAAGACAGCGCATTGGTGGTCGTGGATATGCTCTACGACTTCATCGACGGGAGCATGGCGTGCCAGGGGGCCGAGGGGGCCATCGAGGGCACGCTCCGCGCCATCGACAGACTCACAGACGGGACGGACGCCGACGATACGTGCGTCGTTTCCACCTATCCGATCCTCTTCATCCGGGACCATCACCCCGCGGACCACTGCTCCTTCGCGGCGCAGGGCGGTCCCTGGCCACCGCATTGCGTCCAGGGCACCCACGGGGCCGATGTCCACGAGTCTCTACTCCCTTATGTGAAGGAGGACCTGACCTTCTTCAAGGGTGAGGACCCGGCCAAGGAGCAGTACAGTGGTTTCGAGGGGATGAACGCTGCCGGGCAGAGCCTCGCCGAAGTCCTGAAACTCCTGGACATCAAGAATGTCCTCGTGTGCGGCATCGCCACGGAGTATTGCGTCCGCAACACCGCGGAGGATCTCCTGAAGGACGGTTTCGAGGTTTATGTCATCAAGGACGCCCTCGCCTGGGTCGATGCCGCAGGCCACATGGAGGCGTTCCAGGCAATGGAGGAGGAGGGGATTCATCTGATCTGACGGACCAGCCCTACGGCCGCCCGTCCGTCAGTAAGATCACTTTCACATACTCGTTCGTCAGACCGCCGGAGCCCTTCTGGGAGTCGGCGATGAGGATGAACGTGCGGCGGCCGTCCGCAAGGGTGGGGCCGAGGCACATGCCTTCGAAGTCGGCAAGGTCCATGGCGCCGGTCTGGAAGGAACAGAGGAGGGATTTGCGGAGGATGCCGGCGGTATCGTTGACCGGGTCCACCAGGTATAGGTTGTGCCTTGAGAAGGCCTTCTGAAGTTTATCCCAGAGGCTGCCCTTGGGTACATAGACTTCGCGTTCCAGCACGAGGAGGCGGCCGTCGTCAAGGGCGGTCACGGCCGGGATGCCGAACACATAGGCGACGGTGCCCGCCGCACTCCGGATGGGCTCATCGGCCTGATAGAGAAATCGTTCAGCAGGTCTCCCGTCGATGGTGAAACTTTGGAGCCGATGCAGGCGGGGGAAGAAGGTATCCTCCAGCAGGGGAGCCTCCGTCGTGGTCCAGAAAAGCCCCGTGGAGTCATTGTAGGAAAGGGCCTCGAAACCGTAATTGTCGGTGATGGACTTGACGGAAAGGTCTGCCGGGACGTGGAGGCCCTTCCCGGTTTCCCGACCGGCCAGGTCATATTCGAGGATTTCCTGGTGCTTTTCCCAGGAGACGTAGAGTTTCGCGAGGGAGGGGACGAAGGCGATGCCTTCACAGTCCCGCTTCTTGCCTTCCGCGGCGGCCGTTCCGTCCGCCAGTTGCATGGTCACGTTGCCCACGGCGCCGTAACTGTCGATGGGAATGTTGAAATGGATGATGCCGCCACCCTTCAGGTCGTCGCTCACGACGGCATAGCGGTTTCCCTGGATCCAGGTGATGCCGGAATACTCGCCGGCGTCGATGTCCAAGGGGGTGGCGGCAAGGGGGTAAGCGGTGAGGCCGGGCGCAGGCGCCTCCGGCAGGAGGCAGACGGCGTCCCAGCGGTACGCCGTGCCGGCGTGGAGGTCGTGGCCGGGGAGGCGGGCCGACCAGGTGCGGCCGTCCCTCGCGGTCGCGAGGACAGCGGTCGCCGGGAGGTCGCCCGGCCGCTTCGCCATCCATACGACCAGCGTCCCCGTTTCAGGAATGCTGACCGGGAGTTCCGTAACGGCCCCTTGCATGGGCACCAGCATAACCCTGTCGATGCCCGCATCGGCCGGCAGACCCTCCAGTTGCATCCGCACATACGCGCTTTCGTGCTTCACGATAAACAAGGTATCGCCATTCTCCGTGAAAGTGGTGTCCGTCCGGAAACTGTCCTGCGCGAACAGTCCCTCCGCTTCCGCGTCACCTGCCACCGGCGTCCCGTCCCCGAATCGGACAGGTTCATGCACGACCGTTCTCTTCGGCTGCGCACTGCAGCAGAAGGCCGTGAAGCCGGCCAGGAAGAGGCTGAGCAGGATTCTTTTCACCGAACGGTCATTTGCTTGCAAAGATAAGAATAATTAATTTTGCATTATGTCACTGGAATCCTTGTTCGAACAATATACCGGAGGGGCGCCCGTCGCGAGCGTGGCCCTCACCGGGTCGGCCTCGCACCGGCGGTACTACCGCCTGACGGGTGCTGACGGGCAGACGCTCATCGGCGTAGAGGGCACCGATGCCGACGAGAACCGCGCCTTCCTCACTATCGACCGTCACTTTGCCGCCAAAGGCATCCATGTCCCGAAGGTGGTGGCCGTGGACGGCCTCTGCTATCTGCAGGAGGACCTGGGATCGACAGTCCTGTACGACGCGCTCGCCGCCGGACGCGCCTCGGGCCACTACGGTCCGGACGAGGTCGCGCTGCTGCGCAAGACCCTTGCCGCCCTCCCGAAGATCCAGGTCGAGGGCGCCCGGGGACTGGATTTCTCGGTCTGCTACCCGCAGCCTTCCTTCGACGCGCGGATGGTGGACTTCGACCTGAACTATTTCAAGTACGACTTCTTGAAACTGGTCGGCGTGGAGTTCAATGAGGTCTTCCTGCAGGACGACTTCGACCGTTTGAAGGCGGACCTTCTGGCCGAACCTTCCGATACCTTCCTGTACCGGGACTTCAACGCCCGGAACGTGATGCTGGTGGACGGAGAGCCCTATTTCATCGACTTTCAGGGCGGCCGTCGCGGCCCCGTATATTACGATGTGGCCTCCTTCCTCTGGCAAGCCCGTGCCAAGTATCCGGAATCCCTTCGTGAAGAACTCCTGCAGGTCTATCTGGATGCCCTACGCGCGTACGGGCCCGTGGATGAAGCCCACTTCCGGCAGCGCCTCCGTCTCTTCATCCTCTTCCGGATGCTTCAGGTTCTCGGCTGCTACGGTTACCGCGGCCTCTGGGAAGGCAACAAGGCTTTCTCCAGCAGCATCCCCCCGGCCTTGGCGATCGTCAAATCCCTTCTGCCGTTCAATGACTATCCCTACCTCTCCGAGGTCTTGTCGAATCTTTGCAGGGGCGCCCTTTCTCCGGAGGGGGTATTCTTTCCCAAACCCTCCGCAATCGGAGATTGCTCCGTCCCTCCCACCGCAAGCGGCGGGCCCCTCCCTCTAATGTGGCCGAGGGTGGCCACAGGTTTGGGAAAGAACACCCCCTCCTCCGGGGCGCCCCTGACCGTGACCATTTACAGTTTCTCCTTCAAGAAGGGCATTCCGGAGGATACGTCCGGGAATGGGGGAGGGTATGTGTTCGACTGCCGGAGCGTGCACAATCCCGGGAAGTATGAGCGGTTCAAGCAATTGACCGGCCTGGATGCGCCCGTGATCGAGTTCCTGGAACAGGATGGCGAGATCCTCCGTTTCCTGGACCATGTCTATGCCCTGGTCGATGCGCATGTGGAACGCTTCCTCTCCCGTGGCTTCACCCATCTGCAGGTCAGTTTCGGCTGCACCGGCGGACAGCACCGCTCTGCCTACAGCGCCCAGCATCTCGCCGAACACCTGGTCGCGAAGTATCCGGTAAAAGTTCACCTCATCCACCGCGAGCGGGGCATAGAACGCTGGCTGCCCGAAGATTGCGTCGAATGTAAGTGACTGACAGTGATTGACTTAATGATAGTTGAGTGTGTGAAACGGAGCAGTCATTATTGCATAAGGATTTGATAATAAACAAGTTCCATTCGACGGTTGTCAGACTATGAAAGCGATGATCTTTGCCGCGGGGCTGGGGACCCGCCTGAAACCTATCACCGACACGATGCCAAAGGCGCTCGTGCCTGTGTGCGGACAGCCTTTGCTATATCACGTCATTACCAAACTTGTGGCGGCGGGCTATGATGACCTCGTCGTGAACGTCCATCATTTCCCCGACCAGATCATCCATTATCTGCACTCCCACGACTTCGGCGCTCACATTGCCGTCTCAGACGAAAGGGACTTCCTGCGGGAGACGGGCGGAGGGATCAAGTATGCGCGGCCGCTACTGGTAAAGGAGGAGATTCCCGGTCAAGCCGGGAATGACGGAAACGAGCCCTTCCTGGTCCATAATGTGGATATTGTCAGTAACTTGGACCTCCAGTGGTTGCGGGAGCGACACCGGGAGGGGGCGCTGGCGACGCTGGTTGTGAGCGAGCGGAAAACGCAGCGCTATTTCCTTTTTGACGAAGACAACCGGCTGAAGGGATGGACCAATATCGCGACGGGGGAGGTTCGGAGCCCGTTCCCCGACATCGACCCGGAACGGTGCCGCAAACTCGCCTTCGCCGGCATTCACCTGATTTCGCCGGCCATCTTTGACGCCTTTGACAGGTACGGCTTCGGCGACCGCTTCTCCATCGTGGATTTCTACCTTCGCGCCTGCGCCGACTATCCTATCTACGCAGCCGTCCCTCCGGACTTCACTCTCGTGGACGTGGGCAAAAAAGAAACCCTCTCCGAAGCGGAAAGGGTTTGTGAAGTTATTCTTCGGTAGGAACCGATTCTTCAGCCGGTGTTTCAGCCGGAACCTCTTCGACCACCGTCTCGTCGGCGGGCGGGATGCGGTCGATGTTGCCCCAGGGGTTCTCGAGTTTGACGCGGGAGAAGACCCAGAGGCAGGCGGCGAGGACGACGCAACTCACCAGGAATACGATCGTGTAGGTCTGCTTGCCCAGGATGTCGATCCAGTATTCGTAGTCCTTCAGGCTCTCGATGTTGGAGAGGATGACGGAGGTGCCGTTGTTCACGAAGTGAA
Source organism: Bacteroidales bacterium (assembly GCA_017530725.1). Classification (GTDB taxonomy): domain Bacteria; phylum Bacteroidota; class Bacteroidia; order Bacteroidales; family UBA932; genus Cryptobacteroides. Next base: position 14,668 of record JAFXMA010000050.1, on the reverse strand, counting down.
TGATCATCGTGAGGATCAGGGAGCCGGTCTTGTAATAGACATAGCCCATCACCAGGCCGATGAGGAAGGCGTTGAGGGCCTGCCAGGGGTTCGCGTGGATGACGGCGAAGAAGAGGGCGGAGACGACGATGGCCCAGGCGGGTTTCATCTTCGTCAGCAGGCCGCGGAGCACCATGCCCCGGCACAGCCACTCCTCGAAGATGGGAGCGAAGATGGCGACCACCAGGAACGAGGACCAGAGGGGACCGCCTGTCATCTGCTTCATCAGTTCGGTGAACATGTCATAGAACTCGGACAGGACGGACGACTTGTTCGTGAGTTGCATGTTCCAGTAGTTCGGAAGGTCGAACGCGAACATGGAGGCGAAGGTCATCACGACCGTCACGAGAATCATGATGCCCAGGCCGTAGGGGCTGAAATGCCTGTTGTCCAGTACGTAACCGGGGTCGAAGACCATGTTCCTGCGGCTCTGGTTCGCCGCATAGACCATGGCCGGGAGGAACTGGACCGGATAGAGGACGATCATTCCGTAGTCCAGGATGGCCTGCTGGGACATGAACAGACCCATGACCAGTTGGACGATGCCGGCCAGCAGGGCACCCAGGAGGAACCAGCCGATGAAGCCGAACATCCCCTTGATGCCGGGCACATACCAGGCGTGGCCGGCGTAGAGGTCGTAGTTATTGACCTTGCGTGCGGAAAAGGAAACCATATCAATAAAGCGGGCTGGGATAGACACCTTCTTCCACGAGGGAAGCGAACTTCGCAACCACTCCGGGACGGTCTTCCTTGAAGGTCACGCCAAACCAGTGGGAGGGGGTGGAGAGGACCTCGCAGGCGCCCTGGCCGGACTTGACGATGCAGTCCACGGCGAAGGGGATGTAGAACTCCTTCTTGGGCTCGTTCGCATTGACCTCCAGGAACTGCTCGAAGATGGCCTCGCTCTTGGCGAAATAGTCGGGGGTGAAGCCCCACATGTTCATCGAGCACAGCGCCTTGGCGTCCAGGGCCACGTGCTCCTCGCCGGTGACGGAATTGTTGCCGTACACCACGCCGTCGGCCTCCAGACCGATCTGCAGGTGTTCGGCGATGTCGGTGAGGTTGCCCGCGCTGTCATACGAGCAGATGCCCCTGGAAACGGTCCCGTTCTCGGACAGGGTGTTGTCCAGTTCGAAGCCGACGATGCAGTACTGGCCCGTGGTGCCCGCGTGCTTGCGGCACCAGTCGCCGAGGATGCGGAAGGACTCCTTGCCGTAGAAGTCGTCGCCGTTGATGACGGCGAACGGCTCATGGATCACGTCCTTCGCCATCAGGACCGCATGGGCGGTACCCCAAGGCTTCACGCGCTCGGGATTGAGCGGGAAACGGGCGGGGATCTTGTTCAGTTCCTGGGTGACGAAGACGAACTCGAGGGGCTCTCCGTCAACGGTTTTGACACCGGCGTACTTAGCCTGGACGGCCTTTTCCATATCGGCCTTGAAGGATTCGCGGACGATGTAAACGACCTTGCCGAAACCGGCTTCCACCGCGTCGTGGATGGAATAGTCGATGATGGTTTCTCCATGGGGACCGAGGCCGTCCATCTGCTTGAGTCCGCCGTAGCGGCTGCCCATGCCGGCGGCCAGGACGAGAAGGGTAGGTTTCATATCGAAGTTTTTTTAAATTTGTTTTCGCGTAATTCATGCAAATTTACTAATTTCGCGGAAAAGTCGGAACACTATCTCCCGGATTTATGGCGGACAAGAAAACCAAGGGCAGCCTGCTCAGGCGCAGCGACCACAATTACTTCCTCCCGTTCGTGATCGTCATCACGGCGCTGGCGGCGCTGTGGCTCCTTTTCCTGTCGCACAGCAGTGTCCTGAACTGGGTCCGCGCGAACCTGGAGATCCAGCGCCAGGAACGCCAGATGGACCGGCTCCGCAGCGACATCGACGCCATGGACGCGGAAATCCAGGCCCTCACCAACAGCCGGGACTCCCTGGAGAAGTTCGCCCGGGAGACGTATCACTTCGCCGCTCCGGGGGAGGACGTTTACATTATCGAATAGATTCTTCGACTGCGCTCAGAATGGCAGCGGGCCGTCGTTGAACACGGCCACGGTGCGGCGTGCTTCGGCGACGTCGTGTACGCGGAGCCAGGTGGCGCCGCGCTGGAGCGCGAGCAGGTGCGCGACCTGCGTGGCGGGAAGCGCTTCCTCGGGCGTGATGCCGAACCGCTTGTAAATCATGCTCTTGCGTGATACGCCCACGAGGATGGGCATTTGCAGGACCTGCAACCGGTCCAACTCCCGGAGGAGCGTCCAGTTCTGCTCCACCGTCTTGGCGAAGCCGAAACCCGGATCCAGGATCCAGTCCGTGACGCCGGCCTTCGCGGCCCGCTTTGCAAACGCACGGAAATACCGCACCACTTCCGCGGTCACCCCTTTGGGATAGTCCGTCAAGGTTTGCATCGTCTCCGGCGTTCCGCGCAGGTGCATCGCGATGTAGGGGAGGCCCAACCGACCCACCAGCGGCAGCATCGCCGCGTCGTATGCGCCGGCCGATATGTCATTGACCATGAATGGGCCGATGAGGTCGTACGCCCTTTCCGCGACGGATGCCCAATATGTGTCGATGGAAATGCCGGCCTCGGGAAATGCCTGCCGGATGGCCCACAGGGCCGGTTCCAGCCTCCGCCACTCCTCGTCCGCCCCGACGGGCTGCGCCCCAGGCCGGGTGGAGCAGGCACCGAGGTCGATCCAGTCGGCCCCTTCCCGGAGCATCGTCTCCACGCGCTCCAGGAGCGCATCCGCCCCCTGGACGCGGCTCGGCGTGAAGTACGAGTCGTCCGTGAGGTTCACGATCCCGAGGATATGGATTTTGCGGTTCATAGCGCAAAAATAACTATATTTGTGCAATAAACCGAATCACCATGCTCATCGTGCTGGAGGGCCTGGACGGGGCGGGGAAGTCCACCCAGGTCAAGAAACTGAAGGAATACCTCACCGAGCGCTGCGGGGAACTGGAGTACATCCATTTCCCGCGCTATGACGCCCCGGTGTACGGTGACCTCATCGGCCGTTTCCTCAAAGGCGAGTTCGGCAGCATCGACGCCGTACATCCGCAACTCGTGGCCCTGCTCTTCGCGGAGGACCGCCACAGGGCGGCCCCGCTCATGCGCGAGGCCCTCGACGCCGGCAAGGTCGTCCTCCTGGACCGCTACGTCTATTCCAACATCGCCTACCAGTGCGCGAAACTTCCCCAGGGACCGGAGCGCATCCGCCTCCGCAACTGGATCTTCGACACGGAATTCGGCGATTTCAACCTCCCGGAACCGGACCTGAACCTGTTCCTGGACGTTCCCATCGGCTTTGTGGAGAAGAGCCTCGCGGCGCATCGGCAAGGAGATGACCGCAACTACCTGCACGGCAGCCAGGACATCCACGAGGCGGACATCCGCTTCCAGCAGGCCGTCCGCGACCTGTACCGTACCGAAGCCGCCCGCGACCCGCGCTTCCTCCGCATCGACTGCGGGGATGCGGAAGGCCGGATGCTTCCCCCCGACGACATTTTCGCCAAGGTCCGCGCGGCCGTCGATCCTTACCTCGTATGAAAAAGGCACATCATAGACTCCGGCGCTTCTGCGCCATCCTCATCGGCCTCGTGTTCCTGGCTTCCGGCCTGCTGAAGTTGCTGGATCCGGTGGGCACCGGCCTCATCGTGAGCGAGTATCTCAAGTTCTTCCACATGGGCTTCCTCCAGGGGGCCGCGAAGGGCTTCGGCATGGTCCTGTCCCTGTTGGAAGCCATCACCGGTGCCGCGCTCGTCAGCGGCGTCTATCGACGCCTCACGGCCGCCGTCACCTCCTTCCTCATCCTCTTCTTCACCATCATCACCCTGATCCTGTGGATCGCGAATCCGGTCATGGACTGCGGCTGCTTCGGCGAAGCCATCCATCTTACCCACCTGCAGACGCTCCTCAAGAACGTCGTGCTCCTGGTGCTGGCCGTCATCGCGTTCATCCCGTTCCAGAACTTCGGCGTGCCCCGGAAACGGAAGAAGATCGCCTTCGCCCTGGCCGCCCTCTCGCTGGTTTTCGCCCTCTGCTACAATGCCCGGCACCTGCCGATGATCGATTTCACCGAGTTCGCCCCGGGCGCGGAACTGTTCGCTTCCCTGGACAACGATTACCAGGAGATGGACGGGAAGGTCCCGACTTTCATCTACGAGCGGGCCGGCCAGCGGGGTTCCTTCACGCTGGACAACCTGCCGGATTCCACCTGGACCTTCGTCGCCGTCGATACACTCACCCGCAGCGGCCTCTACAAGACCGCATCCAAGCCCGTCCTCTCGTTCCGTGACGCGGAGGGCAATTACCAGGACGAACTCGCTGTCCTCGGGAAAGTGATGGTCTTCTCCGTCTATGACCCCGATGATGCCGATTGGGACCGCATCCGCACCCAGGCCGGGGAGGCCCGTGCCGCCGGTGCGACTCCGCTCATCCTCTCCGTCCCCGGTGAAGATGCGCCCCAGGGCGTGTATTATGCCGATTTCAAGCCGCTCATCACCCTGAACCGTGCGAACGGAGGTGCGACCTACTTCAACGACGGGGAACTGATCTCCAAGTGGAGCCCCCGCGACGTGCCGGAAGGGGAGGAACTGAGCCGTGTGCTCGACCGCGAGCCCGTCGGCATGTCCACCGATTTCATCGTCGGCCGCCGGATCAAGGCGCAGGGTTTCGCGCTCTATCTGCTGGCGCTGCTGCTCCTTCTGTAATACAGGAAACGCCCGCTCGAAAGCGGGCGTTTCCATTTGATTTCCAACCGTTTATTCAAGCGTCAGTCCGTAGCCTTTCTGCTGCGGCAGGATGTACTGCGCGGGCTTCCACTTGGACCAGCACGGATGTGCCTGCACGCCGGCGGGAACGACACCGGAGAGTTTGTTATCCTGGATACGGACGTTGATCATGGTGGAAGGCAGGTTCGCCCAGGATTCCGGGATGTTGCCGGTCAGGTTGTTGTTGTACATGTAGATGTTCTTGAGTTTCTGGCAGTTCCCGAGGGAGGCCGGGAGTCCGCCGGTCAAGGTCGGGATGTCATAGAGTTGGACCAGTTCGAGGGAGGCCAACTGGTCCCAGAAATCCGGGACTTCGCCGGAGAACTGCGTCGAGTAGGCCATGAAGTTCTTGAGGGATTCGCAGCCGGTGATCTCGCTCGGAATGGTACCGGAGAAGGAAGTCTTGGCGATGTTCAGGTTCACCAGTTTCTTGAGGGTGCCGATGGCCTTGGGCAGTTCGCCGCCCAGACCCGGATTCTGGTCGATATAGAGGTTGGCCAACTCCGTCAGTTGGCCCACTTTTTCGGAGAGGGTGCCCGAGACGAAGTTGTTGGTCAGGTAGAACGTCGTCAGGTGGGTGAGACCGAAGAGTTCCTCGGGGATTTCTCCCGTCACTTTGCAGTCGACGAAGCGCAGGTCGGTCAGTTCACTCAGTTCGGCGAGCCGGGCCATGAGTTGCCATTCCTTGGTGATGGTTCCTTTCAGGAGTTTCAAGGCAGATACACGGCCTGCTTCATTGAGGGTGACGCCGTACCATTCGTCCATCGGTTTGGTCAGGTCCCAGACACGGTCTTCCTTCCAACTGGAACCGTCGGTGACGGTATAGAGGTTGACCAGGGCGAGCGAGTCGGTCCGGCGGCTCAGGGGAGCCATTTCCTGGGTGATTTCGAGTTCCTTCACGGATCCGCCGACGGTTTCCTTCACGGTCACCTTGGCGCTCCGCTGCTCCCGCTCCAGATTCTCCAGGACGGTGACATTGACCGTCGCGTCTCCGGTTCCTTCCTTCTTGTCGGCAAGGACCCAACTGACGCTTTCGGGGATGCTCAGCGTCCAGGGAACATTGGAGGTAATCCTCAGTTCGATCGTGTCGCCTTCCGGGGCAACGATGGCGGAGAAGGGCCCGATTTCCAGGGACGGCGCCTGGGGCGCCTGGTTCACCTTGATGGTCTGGCTCTTGTCTCCGGCGGTGACGGTGACGTCGGCGCTGCGGACGTCGAAGGAATCATTGGCCGGGACGGTGATCGTGATGCTGCCGTTGTCGGTCCCGGATTTCGGGGAGACGGTCACCCAGTTCTCGGCGCAGGTGACAGTCCAGGCGTCGTTGCAGGTAATCGTGACGGTCTGTTCACCCCCGGCGGTATCGAAGGCGACGGACTTGTCCGACACGGAAAGTTCGATGACTTTCGGCGTGGGAGTACAGGCGAAGATCACGAGGCCGGCCAGGAGGGCGGCCGCGGATTTGAGATTGATTGTTTTTTTCATCATATCAAAAGTTTAATCAATAGGATATCCATTCTTTATCTTCCGGGAGGGCGAGCCCGGGATGCTTCCGGGCATAGCGTCTCAGTTCCCGTTCATATCGTTTCAGGGACTTGTCCCCGCAAGTTTTCCGGATCCGTTCCGGGAGGAAGTTGCCCGTCAGTTCATTGAGGATCCGCTGCTCTTCCCGAGCGTCCTTCAAGGCTTCGGGGATGTTGTCCAGGGCGTCGAAGATGAACTTGAGCGTCCTGTTCCGGGTTTTCTCGTCTACGGGAACGCCTTGGACCGTTCCACCGATGTTCGAGAGGGACAGGGATATGTACCGATAATAGTATTTCCGGAGGAGGGCCTGACGCTGCGGCGTGAGACCGTCCAGGTTCAGAAGGGTGCGGCAGTTGCGAAGACCCGCCTCCGAGGAGCGAAGGAGGTCGTTCCCCAGGCTCTCCGCCTGTGCGGACGGGTCCGGGGAGATTGCGGCCGTGATGACGGGCGCGAAATAGTCGTATCCGCCGGGTTCCGGCTCGTCGGAACCGTAGCCGAGGGCGATGGCATAATAGTCATAAGGGCCGATACGGGGAGGAAGGAGGTTCACCCCGGCCGCGATGTCCTTCGCCGTAGCGATGTGATTGTACCGGGCATAGTCCATCACGGAGGCGGAAGTGCCGTAGCGCTGCGTGAAACGGGCGTCGCGCAGGGAATCGGTCGGATAGGACCAGGAGGCGCCCATGTTGTGGCTCAGGCCCAGTACATGCCCCATTTCGTGGCAGACGGCGTGGCGGATCAGCGGACCGAGGAGTTCGATCGGGTAGTCCTCCTGCCGGGCCTCGGGGTCGGCCGCGCCGGTCTGGACGTAGCGCCACCCCTGGAGCAGGTCCACGACGTTCTTCCACCAGAGGATGTCCCCCTGGAGGATCTCGCCGCTGCGGGGGTCGAAGAGCACGTCACCCTTGGCATTGGACTCTTCCACGTCCATGTAGCGGACCATGTTCACTAGCGGGGAACTGGTGTCCAGTCCCTCCGGTTCGGCATGCACGGCCAGCACATCGCCAAGACCGATGGCCCGGAACGCCTTGTTCCAGTCCTCGATTCCTTCCTTGATATAGGGGAACCACTCCGCAGGGAAAGTCTTGTCCACGTAAAAGTCGATGGTCCTGCCTCCCGACAGGTCCCACCGCAGGGCCGGGGCCGGCCGTTGACTGCCCCGTCCCCGGTGTTCGACCCGGGTGTAGCCGGCCTTCTGCGGATCGACAAACCGTTCAGGCATCGGCGTTTCCCGCAGGTACAGGAGGTAGCAGGCGGCTGTGACTTCCAGCCCGGAGGCGTACTTGTACCGGCCGGTGACCAGCAGATAGCGGTCCGTTTCGGCAGTGGACAGAATCCCACCCTCGACCGCACGTCCGCCCAGCATCCGGGGCGGGATGGCGGAAAGCGGCTCCGGATAGGTGGAGAACCAGGGATCCGGGTCGATGACGAAAGCATCCTCCGTCTCTTCCACGATGGGGAAGAAAGCGGGGGGCGGACCGGGCCTCCGGCCAGGGCCGCGGCGCCCGTCCGCCGGTGTCAGGACCAGGCCGTCTTGCACCCTCCGGAAAGCGGCGAGCATCGGCTGGGGGTTCCGCTGTCCGGGTGCGAACACTTTGCCGCGGGGACGGTTCACGTCCACAATACGGGATCCGCACAACAACGGCGCACCCACCTTGTCCTTGGGTACATGCAGCAGCGTCAGAGCCGTCAATATGCTCAGAATCAAGTGCATCCGCTAGCGGGGCCAGATCTTGTACTCGACCTTCCAGAGGCCGTCATCCCGGACGATGGCCCATTTGTCCAGGTCCACATCCCGCATGAAGCGCTCGTCTTCACTGCTGAACCACGCCGTGATGTAAAGGACCCTCTCGTCCAGGTCATACCGGCCCTCCATTCTTTCCAGCGTCACATACACCTTGCCCTGGATGGCCGTGCTGGTGGAAACCGCCATGTCGCCGCCGGTCATCTTGGCGTCGTCCTTCCATTCATTGCCCCACTGCGCGTAATCGCCGATGTAGGCGAAGAATTTCCGGGGAGAAGGCATCACAAGGGAACCCTTGTTGAGGTCATCCGGCCGGTCGGGGACGAATCGGAAGAGGGAATCGCAGGGGAAGAAACTCCGGTAACTTTCGTTCTGGCCGTAATCCAGGATGGTAATCTCATTGGGCCGTCTCAACCCAGGGCAAAGATCCGGCAGGCGGAACGGATGCGACGGAGAAGCCGTGGCGGGGCAACTGAAGGAGGAGTGGTTCCACAGGCTGCGATGACTTCGCACATAGTTGGAGCCTTCTGCAGAGGGTCCTATGTCCACTGTGGTATTGCCATCCCATTCCCCGTCGGGGGTCTTGATGGCCTGGTTCCAGCGGTAACCGGTACCGCCGTTCAGGGCGGGCGTCCGCCAGAGGGCTTTCAGCGGAACCTCGGGATCGTAGAGACGGACAGGGACTGAGGCGCGGTCAGGATCGACCGCATATCGGCCCGACTTGGGGACGACGGTCAGGGAGACTTGCCGGTCGTAGCCGGACTGGTCCTTCTTCAGGATCTCCACCTCAAAGGTATGGCTCCGGGCACCGGCGGGGAAAGTGAAGCCGGAGGTGCCGCTGCCTGCGATGCGGTAGTCCCTCCCGTATTCCAGGTCACCGAAGGTCAGTTCCACGTCCACGTCCGTGGTCGTATTGCGGTCCGGAACCAGTTGGAAGGAAAGGGTTTCAGCCAGGAAAGGATTGGTCACGACGGTCTCTTCCCGGGAAACCAGGTGGAAAATGGGAATCTTGATCGTCTTCGTGATTTCCACGCGGGCGGTGCTCTTCTTCTCCGGGTCCACGGTGTAGCGCTCGCCGGGTTTGAGGATTACTTCAATCCAGGATGATTCCGCCCAGATCTCGTCATCGACCAGGTCCACGCGGACCTTCGCGTCCTGCTGTCCTGCGGTGATGTCCACGGTCTTGGCCGCCAAGCGGTACTGCACGCCTTCCACCAGGGAGCCGGTCACATTCAGGCCGATGCTGAATGCCTGTGCCGCCGGCCGGGAAAGGTGCAGGTCGATGTCCAGACCGCCGTCGTCGGCATTCACGGCGTACCGGTCGCTTCCGAATTCCACCGCCGGAGCGAAGTAGCGGGTATCCTCCGCCTGCCGGCAGGCGGTTGCGGCCAGGATGGCTGCGAGGAGTATGGAGAATCTTTTCATGGCGTCAGAAGGTAAACAGGCCGATGGAAAGGGATGCATCCGCGAGGCTGCCGTCGGGCAGGGCCCTGCCATAATGGCCGCTCAGCCGCACATAGCCATTGGCCATCCCGGCCTTCCCCAGGTTCATCGGGAAGGTCCAGGTGAGGCTGGCACTGCCGCCGAAACGCTTTTTTCCATAGTAGGCGGCGTCAGGGACGAGGACTTCGCGGGTATAGTCATTGTCGTACAGGAGGCTTTGGGAGGTGGCCAGGGGCAGGCTGCCGGTCGCACGGACTTCGGCTTCCAGCCGGTTCCGGCGGACATCCGCCAGCAGGAAGGAACCACCCAGCGAGCAGGACAGGACATCGGACTTGAAGCCCGCGTAGGGGAGGAAGCACTCTTTGAGGAAGCCGGTGCAGGCTACGCCGGCCAGCAGGCTCCAGCGGTAGTCTGAACCGGTGCAGGCGCCGAACAGCGTATAGTCCAGCGCCGTCTCGTACTGTTTGAGCATGTAACGGTTCACGTACTCATACAGCGTCACCCAAGTCTCCGTGGTCACGCCGGTCACGGGATCCTTCACGGACTGGAGTTCCTGCAGGTACTCGTCCGCACCGGCATCCTTGAACCATCCCGTCCAGTGCAGCCTGTGCAGGCTGTTGCCGCCCTGGATCTGAAGGTCGGCCACGGCGCGGTACAGGAAGTAATTGTAGGAACCGGGGCTTGCCTTCTTGTCACCGAAAGCGTCTTGCCGGCCATACTCCATGCCACCGGACACGAGCGCACGGATGTTTCCGGCCGTATAGCCGTAACTGAGGCCGCCCAGGAATCGGGGGCCGTAGAACTGCCGCTTGAAGCCGCTGTAGGCCCCGATGGCGCCGTTCACATGGTCCAGCCCGGACATCTTGTAGTAGTACAGGTTCGGGTAGGACTGGATGGTGGTGAGTCCGGAGAGTTTCTCCTTCGAGTAGCCGAAGCCCAGGTCCAGGCCCACGTGGTGCGCGCCGAAGGTGACGAGCACCGAAGGGGAGACCTGGTAGTTCAGCCACCCTGTCCGGGGACGCGGATCACGCATGCCGGAGATGTCGGCTACCTCATAGTCGGTCCTCAGTCCCAGGGAGATCCAGTCTCCGAGCGGGGCCGTGTACAGGTCGAACGTCAGGCCGCAGTTGTGCTTGTCATAGTCCTTCGACACGGCGCTGCCATAGATGAAGGGAACCGAGAACCAGGGATCCATCACGTCAGACCATTTCCGTTCCTTCTCACGGTCCAGCGAATAGTGGAAGGAGCCCCGCATGAACAGTTTGTCGGAGAAGCGGTCGTACCGCAGGGTGGAAAAGTCGAAACCGTAGTCCGGGCTGCCCTGCTGGGCCAGGTGGTCGTCCCCGCGTCCGTAGAAAGTCTCGATCTGCGTCCGGCTTCCGCTGAGCGGTTGGAACAGGCCCATGCCGGCGGCGTTGTCCGTCGCCTGGAATTGCTGGAAGGCTTCTTCCAGGGTAAGCCTGTGTAACTCGGAGGGATAATCCTGTGCCAGAGCGGCACTGCCGGCAAGGAACGCCAGCATCATCAGCAAAGCCTTTCTCATTGCATGCCCTCCTTGTCATATTTCCGCGGCGTGGGATCCGTGCATACCACGAAGTCCGCCGAGGTGTTGTTCGTGTCGGACAGGTAGTACCGGCCGTTCTCGTACCGGGTGACCTTCCGGTCCACGGATTCATGGTTGTTTCCGTTCACCGCGGTGATGGTGATGAAGCCCGCGTCTATCTCTGCCTGGAGGCGCTTGGTGTTCACGTCCGGGTCCGTCTGGGCGGGTTTCCGCAGGCATTCCACGCCGTCGATGACGACGCTCCTGTGGATCCGCCGGAACATCTCGCCGGAGGTCCGGCCACGCTGGTACACCTCCGGCCAGGAGAGGACGTCCTCGTCGGTTTCAAAGAGCACCACGGCGTTGGGACCGCCGCTGATGAGGTTGAGCGTCTGGATCTTGGTGGAGTTGGAGATGATGGGAAGCATCGGCACGTCCGGATTGCCGGAACCCTCCATCGTCTTGACTTCGAAGTCCGCGTGGGAAAGGTCCACGGTGTTTTCGGCGCTTTCCCGGTGGTCGCGGGCGCTCCGGGCGGCGATGACGATGCTCCCGCCGGGCTGGACCGGATAGTCGCTTCCGTTTCCCGGGAACCTGCAGATCTGGCGCATGTAGATGGAATCCGGATTCTCGTTCGCCGGATAGGCGGCAGGGGAGACGGATTCCGCGAGGCCCAGGTACTTGCCGTCGATGAAGGCAACCTCGTCGGAGTTGTTGAAGATCTCGATATAGGAGTCCGTGCCATAGTTCCGGCCCATCAGGTCCTTGGTACCGGAGTAATAGACCTTGGAGATCATCAGCCCCCGGACCACGGCGGCCGAAAGGTCGATGACGAGGTCTTCCGCCTTGAAAATCCGCTGGTTCATCAGGGAAACACCCACGATGACCCGGGACTTGTCATCGATGGGACCGGGATCCCGGAGCAGCGCCTTGTACTCTTTGCCGCTCATCTCCCAGTTGGTGATGATGTCGTAGATGCCGGGCGTGAGATCGCTCACGGTCACCATGCCGGCTATGTCGGTCTCGAATTGATAGGTCTGGCTGCCGTTGAAGACGACCCGCTGATTGCCGTACCGGGCCGCAGGCTTGCAGCCTTCCGGCATCTTGAACTCCACGAGGAAGGCCTCCATGGGCCTGGGCGCTTCCCGGGTACAGGAAAGCGCGGTCAATATCAGGATAGTAAAGACAATCCGTTTCATATCTTGACATACATTTCGACGCCGAACGAGAAGGTTCCGGTGTTGCGCTCCGTCAGGGTGCCGGAGGCGGAACTGGACTGGTACGGCATGTGGAAGAAGGCGTTGTTCACATAGAAGGAGAATCCGAAGTTCTTGGAAACGTCCTTGGTCAGGCGCATATTCATCAGCCAGATGGGCGGCTGCGTGACGGGCTGGCTGTCGGCGGGATTCCTCCGTTGTGCCGACAGGAGGATGCCCTTGATGCGGTAATCCGGATCGTTCAGCATCGCCTGGGTGATGTCGTGCACGGACAGGTCCGTGTCAATCCAGGCGAAAGGGTCGCTCTTCTGGTTGGTGGTGTGGCGGTACTGGTAGAAAATCACCTGGTTCGCCAGGGAGGCCACCATCTTCATCCGGGGGATGTTGCACACCAGCCGGAGATTGGCGCTGAAGCGGCGGTCGATGTCCCGGGACACGCCGCTGGGATACTGGAGTTTGAACGGCGGCGTGTTGGAGCCGCCCTGGGCATAGACGCTGCTTGCCGGAATGCCCGACGGGCTGGCGTAGTTGGGACCCGTGGTCCAGGTCTGCGTCTCCATGTAGGCACCGCTCAGCAGAACCGAGGTGCGGATGGCCTTGATCTGTCCGAGGTTGAAGTCGAACTCGACGCCCCGGTTCAGGCTCGCCTGGGTGTTGCCGATGCGGCCGCTGGTAGTGAACACGGTGTCGATGCGGGCGGGGTTGTTCCACTCGATGAACGGCATCCCGGCCTCGTCCTGCCGGATGCCCTGTGCGGCCGTGTAGTAATTGGCATAATAGACACTGTACTCGGTGAAGTTGCCGAATCCGCTCTTCAGGTAGTCCTGGTAGCCCACCACGGAGAAGGACATGCCATTCTTGAAATGCAGGTCCACGCCGATCTCGGACTTGCTGTTGGTGGCGTTCTTCAGGGAGTTGTTCCGTTCCACCTCGGTCACCTTGGTGTTGTACACCACCAACTGACGGCTCACGTCAGAAGGCAGGTAGGAGGCGGCTTCCCGGTCCATGTACTTGGGTTCGGGATACAGGTGCGCGAGGCCCGGCGTCTTGTTGCTCTGGCCCCAGCCGCCCCGGATGCTGAGCCATTCCGTCACCTTCAGGGACGCGTTGAAACGCGGGGACAGGGCCGACACCTGCTCGGGCAGCCCCGGCTGCATCAGGTCGAAGCGGACGCCGCCCTGCAGTTTGAACTCCATCCTGAGGGGCAGTTCCCAGGTGAGGTTGTCCTCCAGATAGGCCGACACCTGACTCAGGGCCGGGATGTCGAAGTAGGGGCGGGGACGACCGTTGCTGTTCGGCCGCAGGGGAAGGAAGTTGTCGTCGTTGGAAAAGCCGCGGGCCTTGTTGGACTCATAGCGGTATTCCGCGCCCATGTTGAAGCGTTGCTTCACCTTCTCGGTGTTGATGGTGAACACGTTGCCTGCTTTGGCGAAGAAGTTCAAGGGCTGCGAGACTGTGCTGCCGGACGCCCGGTAGGAACTGGTGATGTAGGGGACCTGGTAGTAGCCGTCGGTGAGGGAGGTGATGATGGGCAGCCCGCCGTCAGCGGAGACGATGCTCGAGGTCCAGGAATTGGAGTTCGACAGGGTGAGGCCGAGGGCGTAGGTGAGGGAACGGGAAAGCGGCTTGTTCAGCGACAGGCGGCCGTTGTGGGCGAGGCGCAGGGAATACTGCTTCTGCCCGGTTTCGGCGAAGAACCAAAAATGTAAGTTCATTATAAATAATAATAATTCAATAACAATTATATAACATAGTGAAAACAAAGAAACAAATGTAAATCCAATTCCAACACCAATTCAAAAACCAAAATGGAAACGTCAAACAATAAGAAAATATCATTTAGAAAGTGATATATTCAATCAAAAGCCAACCCAAACAAGTAGAAATACTCACAAGAATTATTACTATAGTGATATATTTAATATGAATGAAGAAAAAAATAAAATCCCGAAAAAAACTGTAAAAACTGGTAGATGCTTTTTAGAATCAGGACCAGAAAAAGAAAAAAGACCTGCTAAAACTATAAATCTTGGATTATTTAAACAAACATATGAAAAAGAATGGAAAAATTATAGAATTAGACCTGATAAAAGAAAGTGTTGTGAAGACAATACTTTGGCTTATGATTTAACTAATCTAAAACCAAAAATTCAAAGACCACAAAGAAGAAAAATAGAATCTCCTAAAATTAAAACCCAAAAAAAAGGTAAAAAAATCCTTGTCGAAAAATTAAAGGAACATCCAAGAAATACACTTGCATATCATTAAATTTTGTTTTTAATAGGTTTTTGTGAAATCAAAGATATCGAATATTTATGATATAATTGAAAAATTTATTGAATTATTTAATTTTAATAATGTTTAATTTAAAAATATAATCAATTAT
>JAFXMA010000049.1 GCA_017530725.1 Bacteroidales bacterium | reverse complement strand
CTTCATGGACCGCAAACTCGACAGCCAGACGGGCGAGGCCGAGGAGAAGGACGACCCGTTCAAGGTCAAGGACATCGGCACCATCCTCGCCAGCCTCGGTTTCTGGCTGGTAGCCCTGCTCTGCGTGCTCTACTACTCGGCCATTTTCCCGTTCCAGAAGTATGCCGTGAACATGCTCCAGTGCAACCTGACGCTCACCGAACCCGCTGCGGGTTCCTTCTGGGCCGGAGAGGCGGTCACCATCGTGCAGTACATCATCATGCTCGTGGTGGCCGGCTGCTCTTTCGCCAGCAATTTCATCAAGGAGAACAAGTCGCTCAAATACGGCCTGATGGCCGTGGCCGTCGTGGCGCTCGTGGTTTACTGCGTGATGGGCTTCAAGCGGGGCACCGCCGAGACCATCTTCGCCGTCTTCCCGCTCCTGGCCGTCGCCATCACCCCCATCCTCGGCAGTTATGTGGACCATAAGGGCAAGGCGGCCTCGATGCTGCTCATCGGCTCCATCCTGCTCGTGGTCTGCCACCTGACCTTCGCGTTCATCCTTCCGCTGTTCAAGGGCAGTGCCGTCGGCGGAACCATCGTCGCCTACGTCACCATCCTCGTGCTGGGCGCCAGTTTCTCCCTCGTGCCCGCCGCCCTGTGGCCGTCCGTTCCGAAACTCGTGGACGCCAAGGTCATCGGCAGCGCCTACGCGCTCATCTTCTGGATCCAGAACATCGGCCTGTGGCTCTTCCCGATCCTGATCGGCAACGTCCTGACGAAGACCAACGCTCCCGGCACGCCTCCCGACCAACTCAACTACACCTGGGCCCTGGTCATGCTCGCCTGCCTGGGCGTAGCCTCCATGCTGATCGGCCTGTACCTGAAGGCCGTGGACAAGAAGAAGCACCTCGGCCTCGAAGAGCCCAACATCCGGTAAATGGCGCGGAAGTTCACTTCGCGGTGGGCCTGCTGGATCGCCCTCCTCTGCCTGGTGGTACCGATGTTCGCATCGTACTACTTCGACGACATGTTCTCCAGCATCTCGTACCTGTTCCAGGATTCCGGCATGACGGAACTCGGATGGAACGAGAATGACTACGGGAAGTACACCAGCGGATACAGCGTCCTCTGCATCTTCGGCGGCCTGGCCCTCTTCGGCATCCTGCTGGACAAGTGGGGCGTCCGGGTGGCCGGCACGCTGTACGTGGGCATGATGGTGGCCGGCGCCGGACTCGTGACGTGGGCCATCCTGTCCGGGCAGAAGAGTTCCGCGACGCTCGCCTATGCGGGCTGCATGGTCTTCGGCCTCGGCAGCGAGATGGCCGGGACGGTGGTGAACCGTTCCATCGGCCGCTGGTTCAAGGAAGGGGGCATGGCCCTCGCCATGGGCCTGCACCTGGCGATCGCCCGCCTGGGCACCGCCTTCGCCCTGGTCGTTTCCCCGAAACTGGTCGCCCAGCAGGCGGACCATGTCTATTCCCTCGCCGAAACCGCCCGTCCCGCCCTCCTGGGCATGGGACTCATGGCGGTGGGGCTCATCCTCTGGGCCGTGTTCGTGGCTTTGGATGCGAGACGGTTCCCCCGGCAGGGAGGCACGGTCAACAAGTCCGACGATTTCCGTTTCGCGGATGCCTTCAAGGTACTGGGCAACAGGAATTTCTGGCTCCTGGGCCTGCTGTGCGTGCTGTTCTACAGCAGCATCATCGCCTTCAAGAAATTTGCAGGCGCCATCCTCATCCCCCGGTTCGGCATCCCCGCCGAATCCGCCGGCTGGATGGTTTCCATGCTTCCGTTCTCCACGGTCATCTTCGCGCCGCTGTTCGGCCTGATGGTGGACAAGGTGGGCAAGGGCACGCGCTGGATGATTTTCGGATCCATCCTCGCCCTCGCCGCGCACCTGCTGCTGGCCTTCGCCCCGGCCGGTGTCCCGTTCTGGGGCTACCTCGCCATGGCGATGCTCGGCTTCGGCTATTCCCTGGTCCCGGCGGCCCTGTGGCCCAGCGTCCCGAAGATCGTCCCGGACAAGATCCTGGGGACGACCTTCGCGCTCATCTACTGGGTGCAGAACCTGGGCCTGCTGGTGTTCAAGCGCCTGGCGGGCGGCATCCTCGGCAGCGAATCCGGCACGCCGGTCACCGTGGAACTGATGTTCACGGGCCTCTGCGTCTTCGCGCTCCTGACCGCCATCCTCTTCGCGCAGAACTCCCGGAAGCATCCGGAACTGCGCCTGGACGCGCCGAGCAAGTAGCCCATCCCGGCATCGACGTCCCTAACTGCGAAAGGTGGTCCAAACGATGGACCACCTTTCGCGTTTTCCCCGGGAATTTGCTGATGGCGGTCCAACGCATGGACCACCATCGACACTTAAAGCACGTCCTTCAGGAATGGACCGGTGACGGAGGCCGGATTGAGCGCCAGGTCCTCTGGGGTGCCTTCGGCAACGATCCGTCCACCGCGGCGGCCGCCCTCGGGGCCCATGTCGATGAGCCAGTCCACGCTCTTCAGCACGTCCAGGTTGTGCTCGATGATGATGACGGTATTCCCGGCCTCCACGAGACGGTCCAGCACCCCCAGGAGCACCTGGATATCCTCGAAATGGAGGCCTGTGGTGGGTTCGTCCAGGATGTACAGGGTGCGGCCGGTGGAGGGACGGGAGAGTTCCGAGGCGAGTTTCATGCGCTGGGACTCGCCGCCGGACAGGGTCACGGCGGACTGGCCCAGGTGCACGTAGCCGAGGCCCACATCGACCATCGTCTTCAGTTTGGAAGCGATCTTGGGGATGGGCTTGAAGAACTCGTAGGCTTCCGCGATGGGCATTTCCAGCACGTCGTTGATGTTCTTGCCCTTATAGCGGACGGCGAGGGTATCCTCCTTGTAGCGACGGCCGCGGCACTGGTCGCACGGCACGTGGACAGACGGAAGGAAGTTCATCTCGATGACCTTGATACCCGCGCCCTTGCACTCCTCGCAGCGCCCGCCGGGAACGTTGAAAGAGAAGCGGCCGGCCTTGAAGCCCCGCACCTTCGCATCCTGCGTCTCCTCGAAGAGGGTGCGGATGTCGTTGAACACGCCGGTGAAGGTGGCCGGGTTCGACCGCGGGGTACGGCCGATGGGCGACTGGTCGATCTCGATGAGTTTGTCGATGAACTGCGTCCCCTCGATCCGCACGTAAGGGAGGGGTTTCTCCTTGGAGCGGAAGAACTTCTGCTTGAGGATGGGCATGAGCGTCTCGTTCACGAGGGACGACTTGCCGCTGCCGGACAGGCCCGCGACGCCGATGAAGCAGCCCAGCGGGAAGGATACGTCGATGTGCTTGAGGTTGTTGCCCGAAGCGCCGTACAGCGTAAGGGTTTCTCCGTTGCCGCGGCGCCGCCGGCCGGGAACGGCGATGGACTTCTTTCCCTGCAGGTAATCCAGGGTCACGGACGGGCCCACGACCGCGTGGGAGGCCGTATCCGCATCCATCGGTTCTTTCCGCAGGAGCGTTCCGAGCGGTGCGCTGAGGCAGATCCTTCCGCCCTGCTCCCCCGCCCCGGGACCTACGTCCACGAGCCAGTCGGCGCTGTACATCGTCTCCGCATCGTGCTCTACCACCATCACCGAGTTGCCCTCATCGCGGAGCGCTTTCAGCGAGGCGATGAGTTTGCGGTTATCCTTCTGGTGCAGGCCGATGGACGGCTCGTCCAGGATATAGAGCACGTTCACGAGTTTGGAGCCGATCTGCGTCGCCAGGCGGATGCGCTGGCTCTCGCCGCCGGACAGGGAGGCCGTGGCGCGGTCCAGCGACAGGTAGTCCAGTCCCACGTCCAGCATGAACTGCACCCGCTCGCGGAGTTCCTTCAGGATATCGCGGGAGACATTGCGTTCCCGCTGGTTGAACCCGGCGGGGATGTCATCCAGCCACTTGCGGAGTTCAGTCATCTCCATGGAAGCCACCTCGGCGATGGTTTTCCCGTCGATCCGGAAGCACAGGGCCTCCTTCGACAGGCGCGTGCCGTGGCAGTCGGGACATACGACGGTGTCCTCGATATGGTCGATCACGCCGCCCCAGGCTTCCATCTCAGACAGGCCGCCGTCGCCCACCCGGAACAACTCGTCGGAACCGTACACGAGCAGCATGACCGCTTCGTCCGGGAGGGTGCCGATGGGCTCGTACAGGCTGAACCCGTATTTCCGGGCGATGGAACGGACGATGTCGAACTTCCGGCTCTCGCGGACCTTCCCCAGCGGGACGATGGCCCCGTCGGCGATGGACACGGTCCGGTCCGGGATGATGGTATCGACATTGACATCCACGATGGTACCGAGGCCTTTGCAGTGCGGGCAGTAGCCCTGCGGCGAATTGAAGGAGAAGGTGTGCGGCTGCGGCTCCTGGAGGGAAGTGCCCGTCACCGGGTCCACCAGGTGCTTGGAGAAATGCTGCAGCACGCCCGTTTCCAGGTCCATCACCGCGACGGAACCCTTGCCGGCGCCGAGCGCCTGGCTGACGGAGTCCCGCACCCGCTTGTCGTCCCCCGCCCCGGGCTTGAGACGGTCCACGACGAGTTCGATGAAATGCGGCTTGTAGCGGTCCAGGGCCTGCACGCCCTGCAGTTCCAGGATCTCCCCGTCGATGCGGACTTCCGTATAGCCGCGCTTCCGGAGTTGGTCGAACAGTTCGCGGTAGTGGCCCTTGCGGCCCCGCACGAGCGGCGCCAGCAGGTAGCACTTGCGGTCCCGGTAGGCCGTGAGGATCAGGTCCACGATCTGGCCGTCGGTGTAGCGCACCATTTCCTCGCCGGACTCCGGCGAGATGGCGCGCGAACCCTTGGCATACAGCAGGCGCAGGAAGTCGTAGATTTCCGTGATGGTACCCACGGTGGACCGGGGATTGTTCCCGGTGGTCTTCTGCTCGATGGCGATGATCGGGCTCAGGCCGCGGATCTCCTCCACCTCGGGCTTCTCGAGGATGCCCATGAAATGCTTCGCGTACGTGGACAGGGTGTCCATATACCGCCGCTGCCCCTCCGCATAGATGGTGTCGAAGGCGAGCGAGGACTTTCCGCTGCCGGAAAGGCCTGTCACGACGACGAATTCCCCGCGGGGAATATCGACATCGATTCCCTGCAGGTTGTTCGCGCGGGCGCCTCGCACCTGGATGTATTCCTTGTTCGCCATGGAAATGCAAAGGTACGGAAAAAATCGCTTTTTCCGTACCCTTGTCACTGAAAGAGGATGCCTAGAAGTTGGGGCCGCCGGTATCCCACCACAGCCGGGTGTTTCCGTTGTCGGCACCGCCGAGTTTCTGGACGGCTTCCGCCATCTGGTTGTTGTACTCGAATCCCTCGGGGAAGGTCATGCGTTTGACGTTGTCGTCGTTCTTGAACACGCCCTGGCTTTCGTTCACCATCACCGGGAACAGGGCCGGATAGCCCGTACGACGCTGCTCGGACCAGGCCTCCATGCCGTCGGGATAGGTGGCGATCCACTTCTGGATGATGATTTTCTGGAGTTTCTCCTCGTTGCTTGCGGATTCGATCCACTTGGGAGAGACCGTGTTCTTCGCGGCGATGCTGTTCTCCGGATTCTTGGGATCGACATAGTCCGCAGGGACCTTGTCGCTCGCCAGGTAGCCCGCGGCATCGCCCGCACCCCACTGGCCGAAGGACGTCTGGACGCCTTTCTCATACAGGGACTGGGCCGAGCCGCCCATGTTGCTCCAGCCACGGAGCGCGCCTTCGGCCCGCAGGAACCAGACTTCGGCGCTGGACATGATCAGACCCGGGTCTCCGCCGCCGAAGTTCGGGAAGGAATGGCCAACGTACGTGTCCTTGACATCGATCTTGATGCCCATCCGGATACCCTTGTACTTCGCGCCGAGGGACTTGTCCTGGGCTTCCTTGAAGTACTTGGGCAGACGGGGATCGTCATAGCCGCCCATGATGCTTTCCATCACCGCGTTCATGCAGCAGTCGTTCCAGTCGGTGCCCAGGGTGGACAGCGGGTGGACCCAGCCCTTGCCGACCACGGAAACCGTCCCTTCCTCCAGGACACCGTCCGCGACCGCGGCTTCCGCCTTCTGGCGGGCCAGGGCGGGCTTCACCTTCACGAGGCGCATCGCGGCGCGGAGTTGCACCGAATTCGCGAAACGGACCCACTTCTCGAAATCACCGCCCAGCAGCAGGTCGAACGGCTGGAAGGGCTTGGCGCCCGGATAATCGGACATGAACTTCTTCAGGGCCGCCTTCGCCGCATCCAATTCCTCGAACACGTGGTTGTAAGCCTCCTCCTGCGTATCGAAGGAAGCACCCGTGGCGCTGGTGCCATACTTGCTGTACACGACAGGACCATAGGAGTCGCTCACGCGGATCATCGCCACGGCGCGCAGGATCTGCGCGACGGCGTAGAAGTGCGGATAATCCTCGGCCCGGCTCTCGATGCTGGTGAAGATCGGGCTCATAACGTCGCGGTAGGTCAGGTCCCACATGCCGCTGACCCATCCGCGGATGAGGAACAGCGTGGCGGGATTGATGTTGTTCTGGAACGGAGTCGGAGCCATCATGTAGCCGCACCAGGTGTCGGCCGTCAGGTTCTGGGCCGTCTGCATCTCCCAGGCCCACAGGCAGGTGTTGTTGTAGATACCCTGCTGGATGGTGGGGAAATAGGCGCCCACGTCGTTGAAGTCGGCGGCGAGCATCTCGTTCGTCACGCCGTACGGGTTGGTATTGTATTCCTCCCATTTCTTGCAGCCCTGCAGCGCGGTGGCGAGCACGGCCAGGAGGATGATCGAATATACCTTGTTTTTCATCTCATTCATGTATTAAAAGCCCAACTTGAGGTTGAAACCGTAGGAACGGGTGCCCGGGACACCGTAGAAATCGACGCCCTGCGCGCCGGAGGCGGCGGACATGCTGTGGTCGGTATCGTAGGGAGCGTTGCAGTAGAAGATGAACAGGTTGCGGGCCACGAAGGACAGGGAGGCGCTCTTCAGGACCTTGGAACCGGCGAGCACCTTTCTGGGAAGGGCGTAGCCGAGGGACAGTTCGCGGAGACGGATGTTGGTCGCGTCATAGACATAGTATCCGGAGATGCCGTCACGGCCGCCGACCCGGCGGTAGAAACCGTTCACGTCGTTGATCTTCTGGCCTTCGAGGTCCACATACCCCAGGTCTCTCGCCGCGGCGGTCGCTTCGGACACACCCTGGATGTCGTTCATCGCCTGCGTCAGGGACAGGGCGTCTCCGCCGAAGCGGCAGTCCACCAGGAAGCCGAGGGAGAAACTCTTGTACTCGAGGGTGTTGTTCCAGCCCAGGAGGAAGTCAGGCGTGGCGTTGCCGATGAAAGAGAAGCCGTCCGCCTTCGTGGGAAGGCCGTTCTCGTCCAGGACGATCTTGCCCGAAGCGTCCCGGTTGAAGACATAACCGTAGAAGTCGCCGTAGGAACCGCCCTCGGAGAGCCACATGCGGTAAGCGTCCGAACCGGAATCCGTCAGGACGAACTGCGTGATGTCATCGTGCAGTTTGATGATCGTATTCTTGTTCCGGGACATGTTGAACTGGGACTTCCAGATGAAGTCGCGGGTCATGACGGGCGTGACGGAGACGGAGGCCTCGATACCGGTGTTCTGGATGTTGCCGGCATTGACGTAGTAGTAGTTGTAGCCACTGCCCTCGGGAGCCTTCAGGGTGAAGAGTTGGTTGGTGGTGTTGGTCTTGTACCAGGTGAAGTCCACGGACAGGCGGTTCTTGAAGAACTGCCACTCGGTACCGAACTCGAGGGAGGAGGAGATTTCAGGCTTCAGTTCGCCGAAGGCGGCCGTGCCGACCGGGGTGACGGTGCCGTTGTAGTTGACGGAACCGGTCGGGTTGGTGATGCGCGTAGGCAGGTCGTTACCCACCTGGGCGAAGGAACCGCGGACCTTGCCGTAGTTGATCCAGGAAGGAAGGTCGAACAGTTCGCTCACCAGGAGCGTCGCGCCGACGGAAGGATAGAAGAAGCCCTTCTTGAAACTGGTGGTATAGGCCAGTGCGGAAGACCAGTCGTTACGGGCGGTGACATCCACGAAGAGGAAGTCCCGGAAGCCGAAGTTCGCGGTGGCGAACAGGGCGGTGTTCTGGGTCCGGTATGCGCTCTGGCTGAACTGCTGGGTAATCGTATTGGGAATCGTGAAGATGTTCGCGTAGGCGAGGCCGCAGTTGTAGGAACTCGAGTAGAGCGAATGGCTGCGGGAATCGGAGATGCTGCCGCCGAGGGTGGCGGTCAGGCTGAAGTCGCCGAACTGCTTGTTGAAGGTGGCCAGGAGGTCGCTGTACAGTTGCGAACCCGTGGACTGGCCGTATTCATACAGGCCGTTCTTGTTACCGGCCAGGGAAACGTCCGTGGTCGCGTACATCTTGACTTCCTCGCGGTCGGCGTTGGCGTCCAGGCTCGTACGGGCCTGCAGGCTGAACCACTCGGTGACGTCCCACTTGGCCGACATGCTGGCGATGATGCGGTTACGCACGTTCTGGCGGTTGGTGCGGTTCGCCACCCACCAGGGGTTCTGCTCCTGGGGGGCGATGGACTTGTACCAACTCTGGGCCATCAGGTTGCGGTCCGCGTCGAACTTCTCGAATTCCGTGGCGAAGGCGCTCACGTCATGGCCGACGGGGATGTTGTACAGGCCGGGGAGCGGACTGGTGTAGGCGCCGCCCGGACGGGGACGGTTCTGCACGTCCTGGTAGATATACTGGACGCTGGCGTCCAGGGTGACGGCATCCCACATGCGGGCCGTGTTCCGGAAGGTGACGTTGTGCCGGTCGAAGGTGCTGTTGGGATAGATGCCCCGGGAGGTCGTGTTACCGTAGGAGACATAGGTCTGGTTCTTATCGTTGCCGGTGGACACGGAGACCGTGTTCATCGCATTGATGCCCGTCTGGAAGAAACTCTTGACGAAGGCCAGTTTGTCCCAGGGGTTGGAGACCTTGGAGCCCCAACTGTAGTAGCCCTCGCTTTCGCCGTACCGGTTCTGGAGTTCGGGCAGATAGGCCACCTGGTCGAAGGTCGTGGTGGAGGTGAAATCCACCCGCGTGCCGCCGGCCTGGCCCCGCTTCGTGGTGATCATGATGACGCCGTTGGCGGCCTCGGTACCGTACAGGGCGGAAGCGGAGGCGCCTTTCAGGACGTTGATGGAGGCGATGTCGTCGGGGTTGAGGTTGGACATGCCGTCACCGCCGTCATGGCCGCCGGACAGCAGGCTGTTCAACTGGGAGCCCTGGGAGTTCCGGATCGGAACGCCGTCCACGACATAGAGCGGCTGGTTGTTGCCGTTGGCGGAGCGGAAACCGCGGATGGACACCTTGGTGGCGCCGCCCATGCCCGAGGCATTGGACGTCACGGTGACACCCGCCGCCTTGCCGGCGAGGGCGTTCATCATGTTCACGTCACGGGCGCGGGTGATGTCCTCGCTGCTCACGGCCTGCGTGGAATAGGTCAGGCTCTTGGCCTGCCGCTGGATACCGAGGGCCGAGACCACCACCTCGTCCAGGACGGACGCGGACAGCGTCAGGGCGACATCGACACGGCTGCGGGAATTCACCGGAACTTCGGCCTCGTTGTATCCGAGGAGCGAGAAAACCAGCGTACCGTTGGAAGGGACCCGGAGGGAATAGGATCCGTTTTCGGAGGTGACGGTCGCCACGGAGTTGTCTCCCTTCAGGGAAACGAACACTCCGACCAGCGGAGACCCGTCGTCCCCGTCTGTTACCTGTCCGCTCACCGCCATCGGATTCTGGGCGCCGAGCCAGGTAGCCGGCACGAAGAAGAGGGCCGTGCCAAGCAGCAGAATGATCTGTTTTACTGTTTTCATATGAGTTTGGAATAAAAATGGTTTTCCTTTTATTTGTCAAACGGATTCCCCGCGGGATCCCTGCTGACGATCCACCGGAAGGCGTTCACGAACATCAGGTTCTGGGTGGCCTCGGAGAAGCATTCGTCCCCGTGACCCATGTTCAGGTAGATCATCCGGTAGTTCCGGTTGGTCCACACGACGGGCCAGTCGCCGCCGTACACGATGTCCTTGAGTCCGATGGGATAGTTCTTCTGCGACAGGGACAGGAGCACCTGGATGTTCTCCTTGGACCGGAGGTCCTCCTCCCACTGGTAGAACTCGCTGGCCGGCAGCACGAACGAGCCGGGCAGGTTCCGGGTGACGGGATGGCTGGCCATATCGACCTCGGCCAGGGCCTGCTGGGGCGGCCAGTTGTTGCACTTGAACACGCCGCAGCCGAGGAACTGGGAGAACCAGGGCCACTGGGTGTTCCGGTCATTGTAACCGGAGGCATGGAATCCCACCCAGCCGCCGCCGTTCTCCATGTACTGCTCGAACGCGGCCCGTTCGGCCGGACCGTGCGGAGAATCGTCCAGCATGATGATACAGGTGTATTCCTTGAGTCTGTCGTACGTGTAGCCGGCAAGGCTGGTGGTCACATCGACGAAGAAACCTTCGCCGACGGTCAGTTTCTTGAAAAACTCGACCCCCTGGCGGGAGAACTGGACATGTGCATCCTCGGCATGCTCCGAGTAATATACCAGCGCCTTGAAGCGCGGGGCCTTGGCATAGTTGGCCGGCCGCTCCTGGGCCGCGGCGAGAGCCGGGACCAGCAGCAGGGCGAACAGCAGAAGTTTGTATATCCGTTTCATATTAAGTGTTTTTGTTTCAGAATTCAGCGATGAGCGAAAGCAGTTTCCCGGCGACGGTCACCCACACTTCCTTGTAGCAGGCGTTGTTCACCTGTGGCCACCAGGGTTCATCCGTGTCTTCCCACGTCCGGATTCCCACCGGCATCATGCCCGTCAGGAGGCCGCTGGAGAAACTGTCCATGTCGGGGTAATCCCACCCTTCCCCGTACACCATCGACTGGCCGAAGGGGTTCTTGCCCAGCATCCAGTACACCTGTTCGCGGGCGATGTCCGTAAGGGCCGGATCCTCCAGGAACCGGCCGCAGAGCGCAGCGCTCTTCCCCAGGGAGAGCAGGATCGCGTTGTTCCCGTTGAAGATGTTGAACCACACGGGGAACCGTTTGACAAAATGGGTCGGGTCCACCTGCACGCCCTGGGACAACTGGCGGGTGTACCGTTCCGCGGCGTCGGCCGGCGGGAACAGGTGAAGCGCGTAGAAGTTGTCCGTATCCAGGTATTCGCCGGCTGCATACACCCCGCTCGGAATCATCCCGTAGGGGGCCGTATAGGCCATCAGCGCCTTCAGATAGTCTCCGAACAGGCGGACGGCGCCTTCCCAGCGGGCGCGGTCCGGATGGGACGGCTGGGTGAGGCAGAGTTCGGTGAGCGCCTGCATATAGACCTGCTCGCGGGACTGGTGGATGTAATGGACGATGGAGCGCCGGTCCGTATCCCGGTAGAAGAACCCGCGGAGTCCCCCGCCCACGGCCTCCGTTTCCTGGCACTCCAGGACATAGCGGGCGGCTTCCGCCGCCTTGTCGGCATAACAGTCCTCCCCCGTCAGCCGGTACAGTTGGCTCGCCGCCCAGGAGACGGTCGCCATCCATTGGCTGTGGGAGGTATTGTAGCAGTGTTCGTACGGGAACCGGAAGCGGTCGTAACCGTCGCGGGCGAACTTCTCCTCGGCGAAGGCGAAATCGGCCCGGGCCGTACGCAGCAGGTAATCCTGCATCATCGGATCCTCGGTGAGCACCCGGGCCGCATAGGCTTCGTAGCCGGCCTGCAGGTAATTGTCAAAAGCGTTGTCCTGGACCCGGACGGTATGGATGTCATCGAAGGTGTCCAGTTTTCCGTCCTGCCAGATCAGCAGGCCCACGCTGCTGGCCCGGTAGCCGTCCCCGAAGCGGGTGCGGAGGGTGAAGTCCAGGCCCCAGCGCGCCTCTTCCCGGAGACGTTCCGCCAGGGCGGGGTCGATGTCCCGGAAGTGTTCCGAGGCCTCCAGCAGGGCGTAAGCGACGTCGCCCGTCTGCAGCGACTGCTGCGACAGGTCGCCGGCGTCGTGCCAGCCGCCGCCGAAGGAAACCGTCTCGCCGCCATGATGGGCCAGCAGGTCCAGATGGCAGGTTCCGTGCGTACGCGGCACCGGGTAGCCGCAGCGCTGGCCGAAGATGAAACTGAGCGCCTTCCGGGCGGCACTGTCCCAGTTTCCATCCCCGATGGGGAAAGGACGGGAAACCTGGTCCCCTGCCCTGAGCACATAGGTGCCTTCCCGGGAGAATCGGGAGAAATCCGCCACGGCAAACCGTCCCAGGGTCGTTTCTTCCGCCTGGATGCTCCCGCGGAAAACGGTCTTGCCCCGGAGGTCCTCCAGGGAGAAACGGCCGGTGCAGGCGGCGGGCAGGATGGCCGTCTTGGGGCCTGCGGAGTAATACCCGCCGGTGGACAGGACGATGCCCGTGGGCTGCCATCCCCGCTCGGAGGGGATTTCCGCCGTCCGCTGGAGGAAGATGCTGTCGATCCGGAAGCGGCAACTGTCACCGGTGGTCAGGTCGCGGCCCCGCAGGGTCGCGGAGAAACGGAGGTGCTGCGGTCCTTTCCGGGGATAATTCCCGATGTTGAGCGTGCACTCGTTCCAGCGGTTGTTTTCGAGGGATATCAGGTGATTCGCCGGCAGGAAAGGCAGCCAGCAGTCCAGGTTCACGACCTGGGCCCCGTCGCAGGAAGGGAGGATGCGGAAAGCGATGCGGTCATAGCCCTCCAGGTCATAGCCGGACAGGTCCAGCAGGACGGACCGGTTGCCATAGGTCGCATAATCGGGATCGTCCGCCGGCCCTTTCGCCCGCCAGGGGGTATCGGTGGAGAAAGCAAGCGACAGGGTCCCTTCCACGGGGATTTCTTCCAGGACAGGTCGTTCCCGTTCGGCCGCCTCGAAAGAGCGGGAGCGGTCTGGCTCGAGGGGAAAATCCAAACCCGCCTGTCCCGCCTGCCCGGGAGCAGGCAGGACACAGCCGGGAATGGCCCCGCTAACCATTACCATTATTAACCAAAAGGGGAAGGTCTGTCGTCCGCGTTTCATGACAAAACAGTCTATTTCTTTTCGGCCGTCCAATGGATTGCATTGAGCAGCAGGGTCTTGAACGGATCGTTGTCCCCCAGTTTCGGGCTGTGCCCGTACTGGAAATACACGTTCCGGCCCTTCTTCGCGGTGTTGGTCCAGATGACCGGATGGTCCCCCATCTTGACGGGCGTCTCCAGGGTGTAGGAGTTCTCGTCCACCGTGGCCAGGACATGGACGTCGGGGCACTGGCGGGGGCTCTTGTCGTAGGTATAGAACTCGTCATCCTGAATCACGAACGCGGCGGGAACGCCGGCCATTACGGGATGGGTGGCATCCTCCACATGGACCGTTCCGTCCGTGAGGTCGGCGATGTAGTTGTCGTAGCGGATACCGCCGAGCAGCCCGGAGAACCAGTCCCACATGGGGAAACCGTCGAACTCGCCCAGCAGCGAGGCATGGTGGAAGCCCACCCAGCCGCCGCGGCCTTCATCGACATAGCGCTCGAAGGCCTCCACGGCCTTCTCCGGCCAGCCGTACGGGGCATAGTCCAGTTGGACGATGACATCGAACCCGTCCAGGTATTCCTCATCGAATTCCCGCGGATTATAGACTTCCGTCAGGACGAGATTCTCCTCGGGAGCGACTTCGCGGAGCCAGGGAAGGACGGATTCGGAGAAAGGTTTGTGGTGTCCGGCGTTTTCGTAGAGGACCAGGACACGGGTCGGCTCCGGCCGGCAGGAGAGCAGGACGGAAGCCAACAGGGAGAGAAGGAGCAACTTTTTCATCAGTCGGCAGTTTGATGGATTCGGGAACCGATGCGGGCGTACAGGAGCATCATGACCTCTCCGAAGAGGACCAGGAGCCAGGAGAGGCGCCAACCGCCGAGCGTGTCGGCCAGGGCACCCTGCAGGAGGGGAAGGACGGCGCCGCCCACGACGCCGATCATGAAGACGCCGGAAGCGGCGGAGGTGTATTTGCCCAGATGGGCGACGGCCAGGGTGAAGATCGCGCCCCACATGATGGAGTGGAAGAGGCCCACGGCCACGAGGATCCAGGGATTGTCGGAGACGACCGCCAGGATGACCAGGATGGAGGCGGCACAGGTGGTCACCGTCAACTGCGTGCGCGGGCTGATCTTGCTGAGGGAACTCCCCACGGCGCGGCCCACGAGCATGCCGCCCCAGTACAGGGTGGCGAGGAGGGCCGGCGAAGCGAGGCCCTTGTCGATGGCGTACATATTTATGTTCGCGCCGATGCAAACCTCCACGCCCACATAGAAGAAGATGGCGACGACACCGAGTGTGAGGTGGCTGAAGGACCACACGCTCTTCTCCAACTTCTCGGCCGTGTCATTGCGCGTACCGTCGATATCCGGCAGGTTCAGCCGCCCGAGGAGAACCATCACCACCAGCATCACGCCCAGCAGGGCCAGGAACGGCACCTGCAACTGGCTGATGTGGATCTGGTCCATCGACAGGCCGCCGAAGACCACGCCCGTCACGAAGTACGGGGCCAGGGTGGTGCCCACGGAGTTCGCGGTGCCGCCGATGGCGAGCCGCTGCACGGACTGCGTGCCCGGGACGTCGCAGGCGGTCAGATACGGATTGATCACCACCTGCAGGATGGTCGCCGAGGCGCCCACGATGAACGAGCCCAGGAGGAAGATGACGAATCCCACGGGGATGACCGCCTCTCCGACGCGGAAGGCACTGCCCTCGTGATGGACGGTGTACCAGGAGGAGGCGAAGAACAGGAAGAGCCCCAGCAGCATCACGGCGATGCCCCGGAGCAGCGTTCCCTTGTAGCCGTGCCGGTTCACCCAGCGGGATCCGACGGGACCGGCCAGCGGATAGGCCAGGAACCAGGAGAAGGTGATCAGGGTGGCGAAGGTGTTCTGGAAGCGGCCCGCATTGGCGAGGAAGGCTTCCTTCAGGGGCGCCTGGAACTGGGTGTTCGCCGTCGTGAGGAATCCCACCACGAAGAACAGGAACACAAGGGCCAGGAACGGGCCCAGGTAGTTGGTCTTTTTCTCGGTCATAGTGCTAGTTGGGATGCGGCTTCCCGGTCCAGGAGGACGGTGCAGTCGGGGTGCAACTGGAGCACCGACGCCGGCACGTCTTCCGTGACGGGGCCTTCGATCATTTTCTTTACGATGGCGGCCTTGGACGGGCCTTTCGCCGCCAGGACCAGTTTCCGGGCCTGCATGATGTCCTTCAGGCCCATCGTGACGCCCCCGAGGGGCTTGTCTGCGGGTGTACCGGTCTCCCGGCGGATCCGCTCCTCCAGTTCCGGATACATCACGGACAGGCGGGCGCCGGCCCCGAAGGGAGAGCCGGGCTGGTTGAATCCCAGGTGCCCGTTCTCGCCCAGGCCCAGGAAAAGGAAGTCCACCCCGCCCCGCTTCTCAAGTTCGTCCATGAAGGCACGGCAGTCGCGCCCGAAGTCGTCCGACTCCGTCGGCAGCATCAGGAACCGCTCTTCAGGGATGCCCAGCGGGCCGACGAGTTCATTCTTCAACATCGTATAGCAGGCGCCCGCGTAGGCGCGGGGGACGCCCGCCACTTCGTCCTGGCCGAAGAAGGTCACGCCGGAGCAGTCCAGGCCGGTTTCCCGGACGAGGCGGACGAAAGCGCGGTGGATGTCGCCCGTGGTCCTGCCCGTGGACAGGCCCACGACGGCGTCACGGCGGCTCCGGACGGCGTCCGCGATCATTTCCGCAGCCCGGCGGTCGAGTTCCGCCGGCGTATTGCAAACGAGGATACGCATGGGGTTACTTGTTCATGGCGACGGCCACGGCGCCCAGCAGGCCGACGAACTGGGGATTCAGTTTGGTGAGGACGACCCCGTGGGTGACGAAGCGCATCGTGTTCTGGTTCAGGTACGCCTGGATGCGTTCGAAGATGTATTCATTGGCCACGATGCTTCCGCCCAGTACGACGGTGTCCGGATCGGTCACACGGACCATGTTCATGATCAGGTTGGCGACGCCTTCCGCCGCGTTGGCCACCAGGACCGAGCACAGGGGGTCGCCGGCACGGCCCAGTTCCACCACTTCCTCGACAGAAACGCGCTTCTCCCCTTCCGGAGGGATGTGCAGCCGCGTCTCGTACCGGTCTCGGAGCAGGCGCGCGCAACGGTCGATGCCGCTGCCGGAGGCGATGGTCTCCACGCAGTCGGTCCGGCCGCAGACGCAGGGGACGCCCACGTTGACGCCCACCCGCATGTGTCCGGCCTCGCCGGCGTTGAAATGGCTGCCCCGGATCTGCCGGCCGCCCACCACCGTCCCCACGGCGATGCCCGTCCCGACATTGATATAGACGAAATCCTTGGAGAACTGGCCCACGCCCCAGACCCGTTCAGCCCGGGTGGCGCTCTTGACATCGTTGTCGATCCGGCAGGGAATGCCGTACAGGGCGGTCAGTTCGTCGGCCAGGTCGATGCTCTCCGTCCGGTGCGGGTCGATCTGGAGCCAGACGCCCCGGTTGGGATCCACGCGGCCGATGAGGCCAACCCCCATCGCGACGGGCTTCTCTCCCACCCAGCCCACGTTGGCGACGTAGTCGTCCATCGAATGCCGGATGATGTCGAAGGCCGCCTTCTGGTTGAAGAAGCCGGAATCGTACCGTTTGTAGCGGAGGATGTTTCCATAGGCGTCCACCTCTCCGATGAGGAGTTTCGTTCCGCCGAGGTCCAAGCCGAGATAGGTTTCCATGTCCGTGTCGTTTTTGTCAGGATTTCACCTGCAAACATACGTACGGACGCGGGGGAACTGAGTCGAAGAATCGACAAAAAAGGTTGAAAAACTAATATTTGCTCGGACTCACCCCGAAATGGCGCCGGAAACAGGAACTGAAGTACTTCGGGTCCGAGAAGCCCACCCGGTCCGCCACTTCCGTGACATTCAGCCCTTCCGCCGTCAGGAGTTCGGCCGCCCGCTCCAGGCGGAAGATCCGGATGAAGTCGTTCGGGGACTTGCCTGTCACCGCCTTCAGTTTGTTGTAGAAAGCCGTCCGGCTCATCGCCACCTCCCGGCAGAGGTCGTCCACCTGGAAAAGCGGGTCGGCGCAGGATTTGTCCATCACGGCAAGGACCTTTTCCATGAATTCGCGGTCCAACTGGTTCGTGTACTCACGGCGCTTCTCCTCCCGGCCGGCGCGCAGGATCAGTTCCCGCAGCCGCTCCCGCTCGTGGAGGAGGTTGCTGATCCGGGCCGTCAGTACCTGCGGGTCGAAAGGTTTCACCACATAGTCGTCCGAACCGGATTCCAGGCCCAGGATGATGTGCTCGCGGTCGTCCATCGCCGTCAGGAGGATGACGGGGATGTGGCTGGTCGCGAGGGTGGACTTGAGACGGCGGCACAGGTCGTAGCCGTTCATGCCCGGCATCACGACGTCCGAGAGGACCAGGTCCGGCTGGGACTCCTCCGCCAGGCGGAAGGCCGTTTCACCATCGGAGGCCGTCAATGTCTCGAACTCGCCGGAAAGGGTGCCCTTCAGGTAACCGAGCATCTCGGGGTCGTCCTCCACGACGAGAATCCGTTTCGGGCCTGCCTCAGCCGGCGAATCCTCTTCCGCGGGCACCGCAGGCTCAGGTGCCAGGATGACATCGCGGGAAGCCCGGTATTCCGTCGGGAAAAGCAGGGTGAAGGCCGACCCGCTCCCCTCCTCGCTCTTCAGGGAGATGGAACCGCCCAGTTGCAGGACCAGTTGACGGGTGATCATCAGCCCGATCCCGTAGCCGGTCTCGTCCACGTCCCGGGCGTTGGCCGCCCGGACGCCGCCGTTGAAGATGCGGGAACGCGCCTCCGCAGGTACGCCGATGCCGGTGTCCCGCACCTCGAGGCGCCACATCCGCCCGGCCGGGGCGGCCGTCACTTCCACCGAGCCTTTTTCCGTGTATTTCACCGCGTTGGAAACGAGGTTCTGGACGATGCGGTCCATCTTCTCCCGGTCCACCGGAACGGGGCCGAGCCCCTCGTCCACGGTGCATGACAAGGCGATGCCCTTCTGCCGGGCCGCCGGTTGGAAAGGTTCCACCCCATCCTCCAGGAATTCCCGAAGGTCGGTGGGCTCCAGATACAGCCGGCCCGCCTCGGGAGCATCCTCCCGCAGGTCCAGGAGGCTGTTGATCATCGCCATCAGACGGTCGGCGTTGCGCATCGCCGTGGAGACGGACTGCCGGTCGCCCTCCGGCAGGGCTTCATCCCGCTGCAGGTCGGAAAGCGGGGCCTTGATCAGGGAAACCGGCGTCTTGAGTTCGTGCGCGAAATGGATGAAGGTGTCCAGGCGCTCCCGGGTCGCCCGCCGCGCCGCTTCCCGGCGTCGGATCCGGATGAACAGGAGGACACCCCCCGACAGCAACAGGACATAGAGGATCTGGGCGACGGTGGACAGAAGCGGCGGACGCCGGACGATGACTTCCAGTTCCCGCGTGCCCAGCACCGAGTCCATCACGGAATCGACGCAGCGGACCCGGAAAACGTAACGCCCCGCCGGCACGGACGGATACGTCACCGTGGCGGCGGAGAGACTGGACCGATAGTTGGGATCGTGGTCTTCGAGCGCATACTCGAAGCGGATGCGGGACCGGGCGTCGAAGCCCAGGGCCGAGAAAGCGATCTCGAACGAGCGTTCGTCCGATGGAAGGACCACCCTGTCCTGCGTGCCGACCGCCTTCCCTTTCAGGATCTTCTCCCTGGCCGCGTCATTCCCGGAAAGCAGGCGGAAATCCGTCAGGACGGGCACGACGGCGGCCGGGACTTCCCCGCCCGCCGGCTCCGGATTGAACAGCAGGACGCCGTCCCCGGTGCCGAAGGCGACGGTCCCGTCCGAAAGCCGGGCGGAAGCGGTATGGTTGAACGTTCCCCGGTCGATGCCCAGGATACCGTTCATCACGGCGGTGACATGACGGACGGGGTCCACCCGGAAAAGACGGTCGTCGGTGGCCGCCCACAGAACGCCGTCGCGGTCCGCGACGATGGAACAGACCTGGCCGCCCAGCGGAATGGAATGCCATGAACCGGAAGAAGGCTCGTAGCCGAGGATGCCGTTCTGCGTCCCCGCCCATACGCGTCCGGCACCATCGACGGTCACGCACCAGAGCGGCTCCCGGAACGGTCCTTCCACCGGCTGGCTTTCCGCACCGGTGACCGGGTCGATCCGGACCAGCCCCCGGGTGGAAGCGGCCCACAGGCCTGAGCCGTCCAGCACGAAATCCCAGACCTCGACCGTTTCAGCGGAAATCGTCAGACTCCCCGTGCGGTCATACAGGGCCACCGGCGCAAGGCCGCCGGTCCAAACCGATTCCCCGGCGGCGGCCAGGGCGAAAACATGGCCCGGAAGGTCCGGAAGGACCGTCATCGCCCCGGACGGAGATACCAGGAAAACGGGGAAACCGTATTCGCCGGCCCAAATCGAGCCATCGGAGGTTTCCGAAAGCGCGAGCACGTTTTCGGCGTCCGAACGCCGGAACACGCGCCAGGAGGCGTCCGACGGGTCATATCGGCACAGACCCCGGTCGGTCCCGTACCAGACCCTTCCGGAACGGTCTTCCAGCACCGCGCTCACATGGTTGGACAGCAGGGACGAGGGGTCTCCGGTGCGGTGGCGCACCCATTTGACGTTCCAGGGATTCCGGTCCAGGACACAGACCCCGTTCGAGGTGGTCGTCACCCAGAGATTCCCCCGGGCGTCCACGCACAGGTCGCTCACGGAATTGGCGCACAGGCCCTCCTCGTCGTCGGACGTGACGAAATGCCCCTCCAGCCGGTCCGCCTCGGGATCGTACACGAAAACGCCTTCCCCGTCCAGTCCGACGTACACTTTGCCGCCGTCGCGGACCATCGAGCGGACCGGCACGTGAGGAATGCCCGCAACGGGAAGGATACGTTCCGACGAAGGAGAGACAAGGAACAGCCCCTGCGAGAAAGAGCCGGCCAGCACGCGGCCGATCCCCAAGGGAAGCAGCGTCGTGAATTCTCCGTCCAGGAGTTTCCGGGGCTCTCCGCCCACATCCCGGAACAGACCGGTTTCCGTCGCGGCGAAAATCGTCCCGTCCTCCAGGGAACAGAAATCCCGGACGGAAAGGCCTTCGAAGAAACGGGCCGACGAACCGTCATTCCCGTCGAACAGCAGGCCCTCGGACGTGCCCAGCCATCGGCCGGACTCCGTAAAGGCGCCGGAAAAGAGCCGGGCGTCGCCGGGAAGTTCATATTCCTGGACGAAGCGGTCCACGTTCCGGTCATAGACGAATACCCGGCCCTGCGTGAGCAGGCAGTGCACCCGTCCGTCCGGACCGGTCTTCAGTTTTCCTTCGGAGGGGAGGTTGCGGTCCAGGCCGTCTCTCTCGGAAAAAGGATAGTGGCGGAACTCGAAACCGTCATACCGGTCGATTCCGCCCGTGAGGAAGAACCACAGATATCCCTCGCCGTCCTGGCACACCCGGTACACCCGGCGGTTCCCCAGGCCGTCCCGGGTGCCGAGCGGAACAAAACGTTCCGCTGCGGCCCCGAAGCACTGGAAAACCAGCAGGAGCACCAGGAGGCGTCTCATCGGCCCATGCGGTCAGGAAGCCGGAAATCGGGCCGCAGGGTATAGCGGACCCGGTCCGGGAAATCCACGGGCAGGGGCTGGGTGACCGCCCCGGTCGCGGCCCATTCGCAGCCGCGCAGGAACGTCGTCTGGTAGCCTGTACAAGTGAGCGAATAGGTCATCTTGGGATCGTTGCCGCAGTGACCGAGGACGTCCGTGAAGATGCGGCCCTTGCCGTAGCGGACCGTCCACATCAGAGGTTCGTCCCGGTCGCCGTCCCGCGTGGTGGCGATGATCTCCAGATTCTCGGCCGGACCGCGCAGATGCAGGTAGATCTCATCCTTGAAATGGTGCCAACTCGTGGGAAGTCCCTTGACGATGGGGTGGTCCAATGCCTGGTGATC
Organism: Bacteroidales bacterium; assembly: GCA_017530725.1. GTDB lineage: Bacteria > Bacteroidota > Bacteroidia > Bacteroidales > UBA932 > Cryptobacteroides. The sequence continues at coordinate 6,875 of JAFXMA010000049.1, read as the reverse complement.
GACGACAATGTGGTGCTGGAGTCCGTGGTAGCCGGCCTCGCCCGGGGCGTCGTCCCGGATGACCTTGCCGTCCTGCATGTACACGTAGGGCCCGCACTGCTCGTTGCGGCCGTTCCAGGCGCCCAGGCCCGTCATCCGGTTCCAGGCCGGCCACTTCTCCATCGGGATGACGGACGAGTGGATGAAGACCACGCCGCCGCCGTCCTCCACGTAGGACTCGAAGTCCGCCTTGACGGGATCGGCCCATTCCACGCCGCCGTAGTTGATGATCACGAGACCGTAATCCTTGAAGCGGGGGTGGAAGGAGGACATGTCACCGCCCCAGTCCGGGGTGATCAGGACGTCCACGTCGAACAGGCCGCTGTTCTCCAGGGCCTGCCGCATGCACTCGGATGCGCCCACGGGATAGTGGCTGCCGTCCATGCCGGCGATGATGAGGGTCTTGATGCGGGAAGCGGGTGCGGGCGCCTCTCCGGAGGCGCCGACGAGCGAGACCGTCCCGTAGCCATAGGCCCAGGAAGGGTTGTACCCATCCCGGTCCGTGACGTAGTTCCCGCCCTTGATGTACTGGAAATGGATCTCGGAGACGCCATCCCGGTCGCGGTCCTCCACCAGGATGTTGAACCGGTCGGAAAGGTATTCTTCGGACGTGTATTCCACGGCGCCGGTCTCCCGGTCCACCACCGCGTAATAGAACCGGAACAGGTCGAATTCGGGCCAGTGGCCGTTGTCGCGGCCGATGAGGAAGACTTCCTCGAGGGCCGGGTCGGCGTCCATCTGGGCCGTGACGGACTTCTGGAAATAGAATCCGCGGCGGATCAGCCCGTCCGGGATGCGGATGTCGGGCCGCACGGAGTTGCCGTACTGCGCCAGTACAGGGATGGCGAGCAGGGACAGGAGGAGGAAAAGGACCGTTCGTTTCATATAGTGAGCGCGTTTGTTACAGTGTCTGGCCGCCGATGAATTCGCGGAGGATGGAAGTCGGCGGAACCGCCGTGATTTCCTCGGGGGTCAAGGCCACGATGTAGCCGAGGAACTTGAGAAGGCGGATGGCGTCGGTATAGGCCGGAGAGGAAGGATGGATGCGCCGCAGAAGGGGTTCTGCGTAATATTTCAGGAGCGGAAGTTCGTACAGGAGGGCGGAGTTGAACTGCGCATCGGCATTCTCCTGGAAGGGGAAGATGTACTTGTTCTCGCCCCGGCGGACGGAAGGCCAGCGGAGGATGGTCGCTTCGGGGCTGATGCCGCGGTAGCGGTAGTCCCGGACCATCCGGCGCAGGAGCCGGTTGTCGGTGGTGGAGATGTTGTTGTTCTCGTCCACGTTCAGGGAGGTCAGGGCCGATGCATACACGCGGAAGATGCGACTCTGGTCCACGGAAGGGACCATGGCCGGATCCAGGGCATGGATGCCCTCCATCACGAGGATGTCGTTCTCGTCCAACTCCATGAAGTTACCCTCGAAGAAGGGTCTCCCTTGCTTGAAATCGTAGCGCGGAAGTTCCACCCGGCCGCCTGCAAGGAGCGTATTGAGTTGATTTCCAAGGAGTTCCAGGTCCATCGCCTCGAGCGCTTCGAAATCGAATTCTCCGTCGTCGTCAATCGGTGTCCGGTCCCGGGACACGAAATAGTTGTCCAGTTCGATGACCTTGGGCCTCATCCCCAGGATCCGGAGTTGCTGGGACAGGCGGAGCGAGGAGGAAGTCTTTCCGCTGGAGGAAGGCCCGGCGATGAAGACGATCTTCACGCGGTCGCGCTCGGCATAGATGAGGTCCGCCACACGGGCGTACTCCCGTTCCTGCCGCGCTTCGCACAGGTTGATGAGTTTCACGGCCTTCCCTTCCATCAACTTCTGGTTCAGGGTGCCGATGCCGCCGATGCCGGTGGTGTGGCACCAGGCGGAATACTCCTTGAAGGTCGCGGAGAGTTTGCTCTGGGGACGCCGGGGCGTCACCCTGGAGGGATCGCTGTTGGCCGGCGGCTGGAGGCAGAAACCCTTGTGGAAAGGCATCAGGCCGAAGACCTGGAGGTAGCCGGTCGAGGGAACCAGCGGACCGTGGAAGGAATCCACCTGGCCGTCCAGGTAATACACCCGGCAGAAGTACCGGCCCAGCGAACGGCGCAACTGCGCCTTGTAGGGCTGTCCCTGCTCCTCGAAAATAGCCTCGGCCTCCTCGGAAGGAATCTTCTCCGTCTCGAAAGGAAGGTCCGCATCGACGAGTTCCCGCATCCGGGCGCGGAGGCGCTCGAAGCCTTCGGCGTCCGGCTTGAATGCCGGACCGCCGGGGGCGCCGTCGCGCAATTCGCAGTACAGGCCGCTGGGCAGGGAATGCTCGGCCACGAGCACCTTCCCGGGGAAGACGTCGCGCACGGCATGCTGCAGCAGGAAACTCAGCGAACGGATGTAGGTCCGCCGTCCGTCCGGATGGTTATACCCGATAAACGTGACTTCGTGCGGAAAGAACATACTGAAACTCAATTCCTTGAGTTTGTGGTCCACCAGGGCGGCGAGCACCTGGTAATGCTTGCCGGTCTTCGGGTCGACGGTTTCGGGGTACTCTTTCCGGGCGAGGCTCAGGAGGTTCGATCCCACCCGCACGCGATGCTTCCGGTCATCGTTCTTGCAAAGGATGTCAATCTTCATGGGTCAGCGTTTGAATTCTACGATGAGGGCGGTGCGGGGATCGACGGGGAGGCCGTCCTGCAGGGTGACGGGCTCGCCGGAGATCACGTCGCGGCCCGTGACGGGGCCGGTGACGAACTCGTCGTAGTGCGACCAGTCGAGTTCGCGCACTTCGTCCGTGTTGTTGATGTACACGAACACGGCGTCCCGGTCGTCATAGCGGAAATACGAATAGGTATTGTCGGTAATGTTGCGGTCCTTCACGTTCTTCCGGGAGAGGAAGTGCAGCGTCTTGCCGTGGTGGATGACCGGACAGCCCTTGCGCCAGCGGAAGAGGGCGCGGGCATAGTCATGCAGGCCCGCGGCCGCCGTGTAGTCCGCATCGCGGGTGTAACCCGCCGCTGCACGGCCTTCGCCCGTGAAGAGATTCACCGCGTCGCCGGCCCAGCCGCCCGGGAAGTCGATGCGCTTGGAGCCGTCGTGGTGCATCCCCGGCCGTTCGCAGAACATCATCTCATCGCCGTAATAGAGTTGCGGGATGCCGCGGAGGGTCGCGAGCAGGGCCATGGCGAGCCGCATCCGGGCGGGATCGTGCCGCAGCACGTCGCCGGTGCGGTCATGGTCGTGGTTCGCGAAGAAGATCATGATGTTGTCCAGGTCGTGGTAGGCGAAGTCCTGGGCCAGGACCGTATAGACCCGCGTCATGCCCTCGTCCCACCAGACCTCGTCCTCGGTCAGGGCGCGCAGGATGGCCTGCTGGAGGGGGAAGTCCATGATGCAAGGCAGGTGGCTGTCGAAACCGTTCCGGTTCGGGTGTCCGGATTGCCAGTAGGCGACCTGCGGTATGTTCATGTCCCAGCACTCGCCCACGATGTTCATCTTCGGGTACTCGCGGCGGACCGCCTGGCACCATTCGGACATGGGCTCGGGCTCGTTGTACGGGTAGGTGTCCACGCGGAGGCCGTCCAGGCCCGCGTACTCGATCCACCACACGGCCCACTGCTGGAAGTAGCGCAGCACGTACGGATTGTCCAGGTTCATGTCCGGCATGGACGGGACGAACCAGCCGCTCTGCTGCCGGTCGCGGTCCTTCACCGAGGCGTGCGGGTCCATATAGACCGAGAACACCGCGTTCATCTGCATGTACGGCTCGGTGACGTGGTACCAGTCCGGGAACGGAGGATTGTCCATCCACCAGTGCGCTGTGCCGCAGTGGTTCGTGACGATGTCCATGATGACCTTCAGGCCCTTCGCATGGGCCTCGTCCACGAATTTCCGGTAGAGGGCGTTGTCGCCGAAACGCGGGTCGATGTGGTAGTAATCGCCGCAGGCATAGCCGTGGTAGGACTCGTGCGGCTGGTTGTCCAGCAGCATCGGGGTGCTCCAGATGGCGGTCGCACCCAGGTCGGCGATGTAGTCCAGGTGGTCGATGATCCCCTGGATGTCTCCGCCGTGCCGGGCGACCGGGTCCTCGCGGTCCACCTCGTCCGGCGTTTCGGGAACGGCCCACGGAACCGCGGACCCATCGTCATAGGCGCCGCCTGCCCAGGCCCTGTCATCCCCGCCGCTGGCCGATGCGAACCGGTCGGGCATGATCAGGTACACGAGGTCCGCGGTCGTGAAACTCGCGCGGTCCGCGCTCCCCTTCTCCCGCTCGCGCAGGACGTAAGGATATTTGACCTCGTCGGCACCCTGGCCTACGACCAGATAGTAGGTGCCGGGCCTGGCATCCGCCGTGATTTCCACGTCCACGAACTGGTAGTCCGGGCTGGCGGCCTTGTGAGCGGCCCTCACGGACACGCCCTTGCCGCCTTCGATGCGGATCTCTTTCCCGCCGATCCCGTCTCCCTGCACCATCAGTTGCAGCGGAGTTTTCATTCCTGTCCACCACGAGAGCGGCTCCACCCGGGTCACCTGCTCCCGGGTCGCATCGGCCACTTTCTCCGGGTCGAACGACGGACCGCAGCCGGAAAGCGCGGCCGCCATGGCCGTCGCCGCAAGCGATTTCATGACGGTATTCATCTTACTTCGTCAGGACAACATAGTCTCCCGGCTTGAGTTGGAAGTTGTGGAGACCCTTCTGGTAGGACTTGCCGGTGAAGACCTCCTTATAGGTGCCGTCCAGGTTCACCTGGACCGGGACCGGGGCGGATTCGAGGTTGCGGAAGGGAGTGCCGCCGGTTTCGGCCGCGGGCCGGTTGTCGGTAGATTCCTTCGCTTCGCTCGGAGTAGCAGGCTCGTCCTCGGCCGGAGCGACACCGAAGTTCGCAAGCACGATCACCTTGTTGCCTTTCACCTCGCGGGAGAAGGCGACGAGGCCGTCCATACCGTCGAGCAGTTCCCACCAGAGGATGTCACCGCCCTTCTCGCCGGCGGCGAGGGCGGGATTGTTGTGCTTGAGGTCCACGAGCGTCTTCCAGAAAGTGGTGTATTCATTGGCGCTCCAGTCCGTGATCGGGTCCTTCTCGAAGAACTCCAGCCGGCGGGACAGGCCGATTTCCTGACCGGTGTAGATGAGCGGCTGGCTGCCGGGCAGGGTGAAGCACAGGACGGCGCAGGCATTCGCCGCGGCGCCCTCGCGCTCGAACTCGGTGCCGGACCAGGAGTTCTCGTCGTGGTTGGACGTGAAGGTCAGGCGGAAGGCCTCCTTGGGGAAACGGGCCGCGTCACGGGCGACATAGTCCTTCAGGTCGGCGACGGTCTTGCGACCCTGCGCCAGGCTGTTCAGCAGGTGGTGCAGTTCCCAGGCATAGTTCGCGTCGAAGGTTTCCTTCGCATCGGCGAGATTGTCGCGCTCGGCCTCGGCGAGGAGGTAGATGTCGGGATAGTCCTTGTTCATCTTGGGCAGGATGCCCTTCCAGAACGCGGCGGGAACTTCGCCGGCAGCGTCGCAGCGGAAGCCGTCCACGCCTTTTTCCAGCCAGAAGCGCATCGCATCGTCCTGCGCCCACCACACTTCCTCGTTGTCGTAGTTGAGGCTGCGGGTGTCGGTCCAGTCATATTCCCAGATGGCATTGCCGTCCGCGTCGCGCTCATAGAAGTCGGCGGGCTTTTCGGTCATCCAGACATTGTCCGGGGCGGTCTGGTTGGCCACCCAGTCCAGGATGACCTTGAAACCGAGTTTGTGGGCCGCGGCGAGGAGATGCTCGAAATCCGCCATCGTCCCGAATTCCGGATTCACTTTCTTGTAATCGGAGATGGCGTAGTAGGAGCCGAGGGTGCCCTTGCGGCCTTCCGTTCCGATCTCGTACATCGGCATGAGCCAGAGGATGTCCACGCCGAGTTCCTTCAGGCGGGGAAGTTGGGCTTCGACGCCGGCGAAGGTCCCCTCGGGGGAGAACTGGCGGATATTCACTTCATACATCACGGAATTGTAAGTCCAGTCCGGATGGACGGACGGAGTCTTCTTGCAGGCGGCCAGGGAAAGCATGGCCAGGGCCAGGATCAGGAACTTTTTCATACGTGCGTGTTATTAATCGGGTTAAAGGTACGAAAAAAACGGGAGACCCGACGCCGGGGGCGCGGATTTCCCGATGAAACAACCGTTTCGGTGGACGAACCGTCAGCGGAGCGAAGCCTTGGCAGCCTCCACCGCCGCGATCACGCGGTCGCACCAGGCGTCGAACGCAGGATCCTCCGGCTGGCATTCCGGATGGGCCAGGACATAGTCGATGGTCCGGCGCACGCCCTGGTCGAAACGGACCGTGGCCTTGAAGCCCGGCACCGCGCGCTTGAGTTTGCGGTTGTCGAACAGGACCGTATTGGCCTTGTCGCCGATGAGGCCGCCCCGGAAGTCGTACGGACCGACCGCATCCAGGAACTCGGAGGACACGTGGACCGCCTTCAACGGCACGCCCAGCGCGTCCGCGATGGTCTGGTAGATCAGGTTCCAGGTCAGCGTATCGTCGGAGGTGATGTGGAACACGTCCCCGATTGCGTGGGGATTGCCCATCAGGCCCACGAACCCCTTCGCGAAATCGGTGTTGTGCGTGAGGGTCCACAGGGAAGTGCCGTCCCCGTGGATGATTACGGGCTTTCCTTCCAGCATCCGCTTGAGCACCTGCCAGGAGCCGTTGTCGCCATGGACGCCGAGAGGCACGGACCAGTCGCCGTAGGTGTGCGACGGACGGATGATCGTCACGGGGAATCCTTCTTCGCGGTATTTGCCCATCAGGAAATCCTCGCAGGCGATCTTGTCGCGGGAGTACTGCCAGTACGGGTTCACCAGCGGCGTGCCTTCCGTGATGACGGGGCT
>JAFXMA010000048.1 GCA_017530725.1 Bacteroidales bacterium | reverse complement strand
ACCGCCGCTGAAGTCATCGGAACCCGGCGCGTCGATGAAGTTGATCTTGCAGCCGTTGAACTCGCCGTAGAGGGGAGTCGCGTTGATGGACTTCTGGTTGGTCTGTTCGAACTCGGTGTTGTCGGAGACCGTGTTCTTCTCCTCGACGCTGCCACGGCGGTCAATCACTTTGCCCTCGTACAGCATGGCTTCGGAGACCGTGGTCTTGCCGGAGCGGGAGGCGCCGATCAGAACCACGTTGCGGATTTTGTCAGTAGTGTAACTTTTCATTGCAATGATATTGGATTACTATTTTTAAGCGTTCCGGACGCGCAAAGCGCGCGTAGTCCGCAAAGATAGCCATTTTTCGTACAATTACAATAAAAAATCCGTACCTTTGGTTACATGAAGGAAATCCGTCTGCAATCTTTCCTGGAACCCGGTCGGCTGGAAGCGGGGTGCGACGAGGCCGGAAGAGGCCCGCTCGCCGGGCCGGTGTACGCCGCGGCCGTGATCCTTCCGCCGGATTTCCACCACCCCCTCCTGAACGATTCCAAGCAGATGACCGAGAAGGCCCGGGACGAACTCCGGCCCATCATCGAGGCCGAGGCCGTCGCCTGGGCCGTGGAGGCCGTCCAGGCCGATGAAATCGACCGGCTGAACATCCTCTGGGCCTCCGTCACGGGGATGCAGCGGGCCGTCCTGCGGCTGGATCCCGCCCCGGATTTCCTCCTGGTGGACGGCAACAAGTTCCGCCCTTTCGGCCGCTACGGCTTCAAGGATTTCCGCACGGTGGTCCATGGCGACGCGACCTTCGCGGCCATCGCCGCGGCCTCCGTCCTCGCGAAGACTTACCGCGACGAATTCATGCGGAAAATCGCCCCGGAATACCCCGAGTACGGCTGGGACCGGAACATGGGCTACCCCACCCCGGAGCACATCGAAGCCATCCGACGGTACGGCTACACCCCCTGGCACCGGAAGTCCTTCCACGTCAGGGAATTGGAACCCGGCCTGTTCTAACTCGAAAATATTTGTTACATTTGTAAAAACATATTACTGACACACATGAAACGAATCTTTACTATCGTGGCGGCACTGAGCCTCGCGCTGACCGCCTCCGCCGACGAGGGAATGTGGCTGCTGCCGCTCCTCCAGAAGATGAACGGCAAGGCCCTCAAGGAGGCCGGCTGCAAACTTACCCCCGAAGAGATCTACAGCATCAACCACACCTCGCTGAAGGATGCCATCATCCATTTCGGCGGCGGCTGCACCGGTGAGATCATCTCCGGCGAAGGCCTGATCGTCACCAACCACCACTGCGGCTACAGCAACATCCAGGCGCTCTCCACCGACGAGCACAACTACCTGATGGACGGTTACTGGGCCATGACCCGCGACCAGGAACTCCCGGCCCGCGGCCTGAGCGTCACCTTCCTCCAGTCGATGACCGACGTCACCGCCGCCCTGGAGAAGGCCGAGAAGAAGATCCGCAAGACCGAGAAGGACGAAGCCAAGGTCGCCGAACTGATGCAGGCCGAGCGCCGCGCCATCACCGAGAAGGCCGAGAAGCAGAACAAGAACTGCCGCGCGCAACTGACGAACTTCTACAACGACAACGTCACTTACCTGATCGTCTCCAAGACCTACCGTGACGTCCGTTTCGTGGGCGCTCCCCCGGCATCCGTCGGCAAGTTCGGCGGTGAGACCGACAACTGGATGTGGCCCCGCCACACCGGTGACTTCTCCATGTTCCGCGTGTATGCCGGTCCCGACAACGAGCCGGCCGACTACAGCCCGGAGAACCGTCCCTACAAGACGAAGAACCACCTGAAGATCTCCCTCGCCGGCGTGCAGGAAGGCGACTATTCCATGATCATGGGCTATCCGGGCCGCACCCAGCGGTTCCAGACGGCCGCCCAACTCAAGCAGATGATCGCCGGCAACCGCATCGCCATCGACGCCCGCACCGTCCGCCAGGACATCATGTGGGAGGCCATGTGCGCCGATCCGTCCGTCCAACTCAAGTACGCCAACAAGTACGCCTCCTCCGCCAACGGCTGGAAGAAGTGGCAGGGTGAGGAACTCGCCTTCGACAACCTGGACATCATCGGCCGGGAAGAGCAGAAGGAGCGTGACTTCATGGCCTGGGTGAACCAGAAGCCCGAGCGCGTCGCCGCCTACGGCAAGGCCCTCAAGCAGATCGAGGACGCCGTCACGGCCTCCGCCGCCGACGCGGCCGCCATCTCGCTCATCAGCGAGGCTCCTTCCCGCATCGAACTCGTGGGCATCGCCGGCCGCCTTGCGCAGGCCGTCTCCCGCCAGGGCCAGGATCCGAGAGTGCTCAGCGCGCTCGAGTCCACCTACCGCGACTATGTCGTGGACCTGGACCGCAAGGAAGCCGTCGCGCTCCTGGAGTTCTACCGCGAACGCGCGAAGGCCGAGGACTATCCGAAGGGTCTCGGCGTCGATTTCGAAGACTTCGCCACGATGGACATCCCCGCCTACGTGAACTACCTCTTCGACGAGTCCGCTTTCACCTCGTTCGAGAAAGTCTCCGCCCGCGTGAAGGCCGGTGACTGGGAGAAACTGTGGGAGGATCCCGCCGTGCGCCTGTCCAACGCCCTTTCGGAGGCCATGCTGAAGCATTATCCCGGCCGTCAGGCCGCCCAGGGCCCCCTCCGCGAGGGCAGCAAGGCGTTCACCGCCGGCCTCATGGAGTGGGAGAAGGGCAAGCCTTCCTACCCGGATGCGAACTCCACCATGCGTCTCACCTACGGCCACGTCCTGCCGTATTCCCCGAAGGATGCGGTCCTGTACAAGCACTATTCCACCGTCAAGGGCGTCCTGGAGAAGGAAGATCCGGAGAATCCGGAATTCATCGTCCCGGCGAAACTCCGCCGCCTGATCGAGGCCAAGGACTTCGGCCGCTATGCCGATCCTTCCGACGGCCTGGTGCACGTGTGCTTCCTCACCAACAACGACATCACCGGCGGCAACTCCGGTTCCCCGGTCCTCAATGCGAAGGGTGAACTCATCGGCCTGGCCTTCGACGGCAACTGGGAGTCCATGTCTTCCGACGTCATGTTCGAACCCGACCTCCAGCGCTGCATCTGCGTGGACATCCGCTACGTCCTCTTCCTCGTGGAGAAACTCGGCGGCGCCAGCAACATCATCGCCGAACTGGACCTCGCGAAATAGATTCCTTCGCTTCGCTCGGAATGACAGAAAAAGAGATTTTTGACTGGCTGTCCCAGGTACAGCATCCCGGGAAGGATGACAAGGATATCGTCAGCCTCGGCATGGTCGAGGAGGTGACGGTGTCGGAAGGGAAGGTGACGGTGACGCTGGGCTTCGGCAAGCGGCCGGATGCACTCAAGAATTACCTCGTCGGGGCCGTCCGGGCCGCGGTTTACCGCAACGCGCCCGGCGGCACCGAAGTGGAGGTGAAGACCGTCGTGAAAGAGGCGCCGGCGGCGAAGAAAACGGTGCTGGACCTGAACCTGGACCAGGTGAACGAGGTCGCGCACATCATCGGAATCGCCTCCGGAAAGGGCGGCGTGGGCAAGTCCACCGTCGCCGTGAACCTGGCCATCGCGCTGGCCCGCCTGGGATACCGGGTGGGGCTCGCCGATGCCGATGTGTACGGTCCTTCCGTACCCATCATGACTGCGACTGAAGAACTTCAACCCGAGGCCGAACCCGGCGAGGAAGAGGGCAAGGAACTCTTCATCCCAATTGAGAAATTCGGCGTCAAATGGATGTCCATCGGCTATTTCGCCCAGCCGGGACAGGCCCTGATCTGGCGCGGGCCCATGGCCTGCAGCGCCTTGAAGCAGATGATCCTGCAGGTCAAGTGGGGCCCGCTGGACTACCTCCTCGTGGACATGCCTCCGGGAACCGGCGACATCCACATCTCCCTGGTGAACGACATCCCGATGGAAGGCGCCGTCATCGTCACGACGCCCCAGACCGTCGCCCTCGCCGACGTGGAGAAGGGGGTGAACATGTTCCAGAACCCGTCCATCAACCGGCCCATCTTCGGCCTGGTGGAGAACATGGCCTGGTTCACACCCGAGGAGCATCCCGACGAGAAGTATTTCATCTTCGGAAAGGACGGCGGCGCCCGGATGGCGGAGCGCCTGGGCATCGGCCTGCTCGGCCAGATTCCCCTGGTGCAGTCCATCCGCGAAGCCGGCGACAGCGGCGAACCCGTCGCCCTGGGCACCCGTCCCGACTCCCTGGCGTTCCTGGAACTGGCCAGGAGGCTGGTGGAAGCGGTGAACAAGGGATAGATTCCATCGCCCGGAATGACAAAAGAGGGCCGGCCCCGAAGGGTCGGCCCTCTTCATTGTTGGATAGCGCTGCTATTCAGCGGGCCAGGTGAACTCGTAGAGAGCCCATTCGCCCAGGTGCGTGAAGATCCAGCAGCCGGCCGCGCCGCCGCCGGAGCCGCCGTTGAAGTAACTGTAGCCGTCGGTCACGTAGAACCAGCAGTTCGTCGTGGGGGCGCCTTCCACACCGTGGACCAGGCCGATGGCATTGTTGATGTCAGGACCGTCGGGCGTGTTGCAGGCGGAGGAACCCGTATAGTCAATGTTCCACTCGGTACCTTCGCGCAGGGTGAACACCACATCGTAACCCGCTACGCCATACCAGCCGCTCAGGGTATAGACCTGGGTATCGACATCGAAGGAGATGGTGGCCGTGCCCATGTCGGCACCGTTGGCCGTCACCTTGCCCTTGGCACTCCAACTGCCTTCCTTCCATTCGACCCGGTACTCGCTCCAGTTGCCGTCGTAGTTGTACATCCAGCAACTGGCATAGCCGGCCGAACTGTCGCCCACCACTTCGCCGTAGTTGCCGGTCGGGTAGAACCAGCAATTGGCCAGGTCGGCGCCTTCGATGCCATGGGCAAGGCCCACGGCGCCGTTGACGTCCGGACCGCTGAGATAGGCGCTGGACTTCTCGAAGTCCACGACCCAGCCGTTCTCGCCCATCGTGAAGACCACGTCGTAGCCTTCGACGCCGTGCCAGGATTCGATCTTGTACTCGCCCAGTTCGGCATTGTAGGAGATGGTACCCTGAGCCAGGTAGTTCCCACCGACGAAGATGTCGCAGGTCCAGCGGAACGGGGTCATGTCGGTCACCCAGGTGATGGTGTAGGTACCCTTCTTGCCGGAAGGATCCGTCACCGCAGCCCACATATCGCCGTTCTTGGCGTCGCCTTCGTAGCCGCTGTCCGAAGGATCGAGCAGCAACGTGGAGGCCAGGCCCTTGCCGTACTTGCCGTGGGAGAGTTCATACAGGCCGGTGCCTTCGTAGGGACCGTCGATGTAAGCCGAGGAGTTCTCGGTGTCCATGATCCACTTGCCCGTCTCGGCATCCCGGGTGAAGGCGATGCCGTGACCTTCCACGCCGTACCAGTCCTCAACGGTATAGAGGCCGGTGGCCGCATCGAAGGAGACCGAGGCCATGCCCAGTTCCTCACCGTCGAAAGCGACGGTAGCAGGCATCGACCAGGACTCCTCGGCGTCGGCGTCCGGAACGTACGGTGCCGGCGGGTCCGGGACATATTCGCCGAATTCGACGCAGTAGCCGGTCCAGTTCCCGTCCGGGTTGTACATCCAGGCATAACCGCGGCCGCCGGTGGAACTGAGTTCCAGCGAACTGCCGGTGTTGTTCGTGTAGAACCAGCACTGGGTGGCGGCGGTACCGCCGATACCGTGGGCCAGACCGACGGCGGAATTGCCGTCCGGACCGCTCAGGTAGGCCGTGGACTCGTCATAGTTGATGAGCCATTCGCCGCTGTCGGACAGGGTGAAGACGATGTCCATGCCCATGACGCCGGCCCAGGCCTGGATGACATAGGCCTTGAGGGTCTTGTCATAGCCGAAGGTGGTCTTTCCCTTCGTCTCGCGATAGACGTCCGTGTCGTAGTACCACCAGATGGTGGCCGGATAGGACCACTCGAAGTCATACGTCTTCGGCGCGGCGGTCGTCGCTTCCTTCACGAAGAAATCGGAGGCCGCATACGTCTCTGCGTCCACGCCCTTGGGCACCGCCTTGACACGGACCGTGTACGTGGTGGCCGGCTGCAGGGAACTCACGACGACGGAGGTGTTCGTGGTCGTGCCCTTGGCGACAGTGTAGCCGAGGGCGTTCTCCACCTTCCAGAAGTACTGGCCGGCGTTGTCGACCGGCGTCCAATAGAGGGTCAGCGAACCGAAATCCGCTTCATAGTCGATGCTTCCCGGAGCGGAAAGCGCAGGAAGTTCCCTTTCCTTCTCCACGCAGGAGGCAAGCGTCAGCAGGGCGGCCGCAACGGCCAGCACATGTTTGATGGTCGGATTTGCTTTCATGGCTTACTCCAGGATTTTGTTGTCATAATACTGGGCGAAGGGGTTCTGGTCGCCTGCGGGCCAGATCTCGCCGTTGATGTTCGGGTTGTTCAGGATCTCGCTCTGCGGGATCTGATACACGAAGGTCCAGGACTTGGCGGGGATGGGCGTATGGCCGCTGTAGTCGGCGTGGTTGCCTTCCCGCACGAGGGGCTT
>JAFXMA010000047.1 GCA_017530725.1 Bacteroidales bacterium | reverse complement strand
CTGAGGAAGACATTCCTTCTGGACCAGGTACTTCTGTTTGCAGACGTAAAGTACGGCTCGCCGTTCAACCTGGCGGAGCCCTTCGGGTTCGGCGATTTTGTCCGGCCTTCCATCGGCATCGTCCTCCGCAACCGCCTCGGCCTGTCCGCCGGCGTGGACTGGAGTTCCTACCCCTATCCGGATGCCGGTACGGATGTCGTCCGTCCGAAGCAGATTACCCTTCCCTATATCGGTCTTGCCTATCAGTTCTAACGCAACTTCGGACCGGAATCCTTGTTCATTTTACTCGGAACCGTTCCGAATTCCTTTTTGAACATCCGGGAGAAATGCTGGGGATATTCAAATCCCAGTCCATCGGATACTTCCGTGACGGATTTCCCTTTCAGGAGCATCTGCCTGGCCTTTTCCATCAGATAATGCCTGATATACTTCGTGGCGCTTTCTCCGGTACGGGCACGGACCAGGTCTCCGAAATAGTTGGGGGAGAGGCAGAGTTCTCCGGCGCAATAGCGGACGGTCGGGATGCCCTGCAGATACTGCCGGCCATCGGCAAAATAACGTTCCAGGACATTGTCTATCTTCCTGCCGAAATCGTCGGGAGCGGCGCTGGAGCCTTTGAACTGCCGCTCGTAGAAACGGGCCGCCAGTTCGAGCAGGAGTGAAATGTAGGACAGGACGATACGCCTCAGATGCGGGTCATCCGGATATTCGACCAGTTCTTTGCGGATAGCGGCGATGCACCGCTCCAGACGGAGCCATTCATCCTGCGTCGGCATGAGCGACTCATTGCTGTAGTAGGAGAAGAAATGGTAATCCTTGATGAGCCGTTCCAGCGTCGTCCCAGGCAGCAGGTCCGGATGGAAAAGCAGCACCCAGCCCTTGATGTGGATGATTTCTCCGTTGTCCGTAACCCCGCCCTTCTGTCCGGGTGCCACGCACATCAGCGAGCCGGCCTTCACCTCGAGGCTGTTTCCGCCATACTGGATGGTATAAGGGCTCTCCTTCATCAGGAAAAGGCCATAGACGCCGTACTCGCACAGGCAGTGGCGGCACTGCTGAAGTTCGTCATAGTGCACGACGCTCACCAGCGGATGCAGCACAGGTGCGCCCACATACCGGGCATAATCATTGACGCTTTGGACCTGGAGGACCTTTTCCATGGCGCTAAGATAGGAAACTTCGCGCAATTTCCGTAAAAGTGGTACATAAATCCGTAAAGCGGTTCATTCCTCTTCGGAAGAAACTCCCGACCTTTGCAGTAGAAAAACATCCAATTATGAAAGAGACCAAAATCGCACTGGGAACCTGGGCCTGGGGAACAGGCATGTTTGGTGGAGACACCGTCTTCGGCAGCAACACCGACGAGAATAACCTGAAGCCCGTCTTTGACGCCGCCATGGGCGCCGGGCTGAACCTCTGGGACACGGCTACGGCCTACGGGATGGGAGAATCGGAGCGGATCCTCGGACACCTGGCGGCCGCCTACAAGCGGGAGGACGTGCTGATTTCCACGAAGTTTACGCCGCAGATGGCCGAGATGTACGACAACGATGTGGTGAAGATGGCCGATGCCTCCCTGGAGCGCATGGGGCTGGATTACATCGACATGTACTGGATCCACAACCCGATGGACGTGGAGCGCTGGACCCCGGGGCTGATTCCGCTGCTCCAGGCGGGCAAGGTGCGCAAAGTGGGCGTTTCCAACCACAATATCAAGGAGATCCGCCGCGCCAATGAAATCCTGGGCGAAGCCGGTTTCCGGGTAAGTGCCGTGCAGAATCACTTCAGCCTGCTGTATCGCTCTTCCGAGAAAGGCGGCGTGCTGGATTACTGCAAGCAGAACGGCATCCAGTTCTGGTCCTATATGGTACTTGAGCAAGGCGCCCTTTCCGGGAAGTACAACGTTCAGAATCCGCTTCCGGCGGGCAGTGACCGCGGACAGAAATACAATCCCATTCTGGGCCAACTGACGGCCCTCACCGACGCCATGACGGAAATCGGCACCAAGTACGGCCTTTCCTGCTCCCAGGTCGGCATAGCATGGGCCCTCTCCAAGGGGACGATGCCCATCATCGGCGCCACCAAGGAGCGTCACGTCCTGGAAGCCGCCCAGGTGATGGATACCGTCCTTACCCCCGAAGAAATCACCCGCCTGGAGACCCTGGCCGATGCCGCCGGCATCGACACCCGTGGCGACTGGGAGCATACGATGGAATAGTATGAAACATCCTGGACTATCGATTGTTGCACTGCTTTCCTTGCTGACGGTCCTCACGGGCTGCGGCAAGGAACAGCCTGTAGATGAGCCGCAGGGCGGGTTGCAAGGCGGACAGGAGGAGGCCCAAGTACAGGATGGAAAGGTCCTGGTGGCGTGCTTTTCCTTCACCGGGACGACAAAGACTGCTGCTTCGACGCTTACCGGCCTTACGGAAGGAACGCTTTATCTGATCGAGCCGGAAACGCCCTATGGCAAAGAGAACAGCACCTATTACGATGAGAGCACCCGGGCTTACAAGGAACAATACGGCCCGGCATCGACCCGCCCGGCCATCAAGAAGTCTTTGGAAGAGGCCGATGGATATGATATCGTTCTGCTGGGATTCCCTATCTGGTACGGGAAAGCGCCCAGGGTAGTATTCTCCTTCCTGGACAACTATTCTTTCAAAGGGAAGACAGTCATTCCTTTCATCACTTCCGGTTCAACCGGAATCTCCTCTGCCGCGTCTGAACTGAAGTCCACCTATCCGGGCATCAACTGGAAGACGGGCGACAGGCTGAACGATAAGACTTCGGCACAGTTGAAGTCCTGGCTGGAATCGCTGGGAATAAAAGTCAAGCAAAAATAATCATTGAACAGCCATGAATAAGATTATCATTGTCATCACAGCCGTCCTGATGGGTCTGTCCATCTCCGCCTGTGCTCAGAACAACAAGAAAACGAACACCGAAATGAAAACATTGGTAGCCTATTTTTCAGCCACGGGCACTACCGCAGCCGTGGCTAAAGACCTGGCCGAAGTAACCGGGGCGACCCTCTATGAAATCAAGCCGGAAGTCCGGTACACGGCAGCCGACCTGGACTGGAAGGACAAGGCATCCCGCAGCAGCGTGGAGATGCAGGACCACAATTCCCGTCCGGCCATCGTGAAAGACCTGGAGGATGCGGACAGTTACGATCGGATCTATATCGGCTTCCCCGTGTGGTGGTACACGGCCCCCACGATCATCAATACCTTCATCGAGGCATACGGCTTCAAGGGCAAGACGGTCATCTTCTTCGCCACTTCGGGCGGCAGCAGCATCGACAAGGCCAATGCCGATTTCAGAAAACAGTATCCTGAAATCAACTGGATAGCAGGCAAGACCCTGAACTCCGTGTCCAAGGCGGACATCAAAGCCTGGGCGGAGGGGCTGAAATAGATTGTGTCGTCCCGCTAAAACTTCACGCAAAGATTGAGGCTGGCGGACCATCGGCTGAAACGGCCGGAGGCTCAAATCCTCCAAAACCCTAACCAGTAGAAGATGAAATAGAACATCCGGACTGTTTGGTTGCTAAACAGATGCTGATAAATGGTTCTTTACCAATATCCGTTGGGCGGAAAGATTTACTCGAGTAGGTTGAAGATGTTCAGTTCACCTTAGAATCGTGAAGATGACAAAAAAAGGACGTCTCCCTTTGCGGGCGGCGTCCTTTATCAACAGGAGATGTTTCCTCAGCCGTTATTGGACGGCAATCTGCTTGACTGTATCGGGCTGCTGGGCCTTCTCCTTCTTCGGGATATGGACGTTCAGCACTCCGTGTTCCACCTTGGCCTCGATCTTCTCGGCCTCGGCATCCTCCGGCAGCAGGAGCGTCTGCTGGAACTTCTCGTAGGAGAATTCGCGGCGGAGGTACTTGCCGTTCTTCTTACCCTCCTTGTTCTCGGACTTCTTCTCCATTTCGATGTGCAGGTTGTTGTCGGCGTCGATGTGGACCTTGAAGTCCTCCTTGGTGAGTCCCGGTGCGGCG
>JAFXMA010000046.1 GCA_017530725.1 Bacteroidales bacterium | reverse complement strand
CTCCTGCGGGAAGAAGAAGTCGTTCGCGCCCGTAAGTTTCAGGGGGTCGATCTCATACGGCAGGCCCAGTTCCAGGAACTGGTGGCACGTGTCGATGAGGTGTGCCGCCCAGTCGCCGATGGCACCCATGCCGAAGTCGAACCAGCCGCGCCAGTTGCCGGGATGGTACTTCCCGTTGTAGTCGTGCCACTGGGCGGTGGTGAGCCAGGTGTCCCAGTCCATGCCCGGAGGGAGGGGTTCCGCCTCCGGGAATTTCTTGATGTTCACGTCATAAGGATGCCAGCGGCGCCAGTCGTTGTGGTGCGCGACAATCTTGTAAACGTCCTTGATGATGCCGGCGTCTTTCCAGGCCTTGAACTGGAAATAGTTCGCCTCGGAGTGACCCTGATTGCCTACCTGCGTGGCGAGTTCGGGATGTTTCCGCGCTGCGGCCATCAGGAGTTCGCACTCGTGGAAGGTGCGTGCCATGGGCTTCTCCACATAAACGTGCTTGCCGCAGTGGAGAGCCAGCATCGCGACGGGGAAATGCGCGAAGTCCGGGATGGCGACGCACACGGCGTCGAAATGGTCCGCATATTCGTCGAAAAGTTTGCGGAAATCCTTGAACAGTTTAGCCTTGGGGAATTTGGCGATGGTCTTGCGGCTTTCGGCGCTCTCCGGGTCCACATCGCACAGGGCGACGATGTCGCAGAGTCCGGTCCGGGTGAAGTCGTCGATGATCTGGGCGCCGCGGTTGGCGATGCCGATGGCGGCAAGGCGTACCTTGGTCCCCTGGGCGGGAGCCGGAGAGGAGCCGCCGAGGCCCTTGGCGGAAAGGTGCTGTACACCGAGGATGGCGCCGGCCGTGCCGAGGCCGGCCGTCTTCAGGAAATTGCGTCGGGAAAGAGATTCCATGGGTTTCAGTGTTATGTATTGCACAAAAATACACAAAACTTGGGGATTTCTTCATACATTTGTGTATCCAATCATGTCATTATTTGTATCATCCGGGTCTGATTATGAAGAAAATCTTCCTTTCCGCCTTGATGGCAGCCGCCTGCCTGGCCGCTCCCGCCCAGACCGCGCGTCAGTTCACCCTTCCCCTGAGTGACGACGGTGCAGCCCAACTCGTTGTCTATCTGCCTGAACAGCCTTCCGGACGGGCGGTCGTCTGCTGCCCCGGTGGCGGCTACGCCGTCCTGTCCAATACCCATGAAGGAGCCGCCTGGTCCGAGTTCTTCAACGGAAAGGGCATCGCCTTCGCCCTGGTGAACTACCGCATTCCCCACGGGGACCGCACCCTTCCCATCGGCGATGCCGAACAGGCGATGCGGACGATGCGCGACAGCGCCGCCGTCTGGCACATCAATCCGCGGGACATCGGCATCATGGGGTCCTCCGCCGGCGGACACCTGGCATCGACCATCGCCACCCATACCCCGTACGAACTGAGGCCGGACTTCCAGATCCTGGTGTATCCGGTCATCACGATGGGCCCCGGCACGCACCAGGGCTCGCTGGACGGCCTCCTGGGCGACCAGCAGAAGGATCCCGACCTGGTCCGCCTGTACAGCAACCAGTTCCAGGTGAAGACGCACCAGACCCCGCCCGCCATCATCATCCTTTCCGATGACGACGGACTCGTCCCGCCCGTTCCCAACGCCATCGCCTATTACAACGCCATGCACAATGAGGGAATCAGTTGCTCGCTGCACATCTATCCCTCCGGCGGCCACGGCTACGGCTACATGCCCTTCTTCGCCTACCGGGAGCAGATGCTCTCCGACCTTTCCGCCTGGCTGGACAGACTGCCCTCCCCCGCTCCGGACGCCGTCAAGGTTGCCTGCATCGGCGACAGCATCACCGACGGCCACGGGATCGACCTCCGGGACGTGAACGGCTATCCCGCCCAGATGCAGAAGATGCTCGGTGCGGGCTACAATGTCCGGAACTTCGGGATCAGCGCCCGTACGCTGATGGATTCCGGCGACCTCCCGTACATGAACGAAGGCATCTGGCACGACGCCCTCGCCTTCCAGCCGGACATCGTCGTCATCATGCTGGGCACCAATGACTCCAAGGAATACAACTGGGTCCACAAGAAGGAATTCGAGGGCGACCTCAAGAAGATGCTCACCGCCCTGAAGGCGCTTCCGTCCCAGCCCAAGATCTACCTCTGCAAGCCCGTTCCCGCCATCAAGGACAGTTGGACCATTTCCGAATCCATCATCACCGGGGAGATTGTCCCGCTCCTGGAAAAGGCCGTGAAGAAAGAGAAACTGGAAGGCATCATCGACCTCCACGCCGCCCTCGAGGGACATCCGGAGATGATGCAGGACGACGGCATCCATCCCAATGCCGCCGGTGTCCGGAAAATGGCCGAGACGGTCGCCAAGGTCATCGACCCGGATGTCAGGATCGAGCAGCGTCCTTTCTGGATGACGCGGTAAAGCGATTTCAACCCGGAACGAATCCTATGTTCCGGGTTTTTATTATATTTGTGGTTTGAATACGAAGAAAAGACGAATATGAAACGAATTGCCATTTTCATGACGGCACTGGCCATCCTGGCCACCGGCTGCAGCAAGGGACAGAAATTCACGCTGGAAGGCGACCTGGCTTCAGCCCATTTCGACCCGAAAACCGAATCCCTGCGCCTGGAGAGCGACGTTCTCTCCGAGCCTGTCACCATCCCTGTCCAGGACGGCAAGTTCTCCTATACCGGAAGGGTAGAAAGACCTGCGGTCGCTACGCTGAAAGGTGTCGAAGGAAAAGCATCCTCCAAGATGATCGTCCTGGAGAAAGGCGTCATTACGTTCCAGGACGGCCTCTCCTGCGGGACGAAACAGAACGACGACGCGTCCGGATTCCTCCGCTCGGTCCGGGAGATTCCGAAGAAACACCCCGGCGACCGGGCCGCCACGGCCGAAGAAGCCGTCCAGGCCGTCCGCAAATACGTTGCCGACCACGCCAAGGATCCCTCCGCCGTCCTCGCCCTGTCGATAGCCCGGCGTTTCGCCAGTCCGGAAGAGATGGTCCAACTCATCGAATCAGCCGCTCCGGCCATCCAGAACGACAGCCATGTCCAACTGATGAAGGTCGTGCTGAAAAACCGGACATCGCGTCCCGCCGCCGATTCCGAATAACGATGAAACGCTTCCTTCCGCTGCTGGCCATCCTCCTCTTGCTCGCTCCCGCCTGCCAGAGGGTGCATTATACGGTTATCGTTTCCTTGGACGGTAACCGCTGGGACTATCCGGACCTGTATGAAATGCCGTTTTTCGACAGTCTCGAAACCGTGGGTGTCCGGGCGGTGATGGAGCCTTCTTTCCCCGCGTCCACCTTCCCGAACCACTATACGATGGCAACGGGCTGCGTCCCGGACCACAACGGCCTCGTGCACAACAGTTTCCGGGATCCGGACGACGGCTCGCACTATGCGATGAACGACTCCTCGAAGCGGTTCAACCCCAAGTATTACCTGAAGGAACCCATCTGGATCACGGCCCAGAAGCAGGGCCTGAAGACCGGCAACATCTACTGGCTGGGCGGCGACGTCGCCATCCAGGGAACCCATCCCACCTACTGGCGCAACTGGAACGAACAGCCGCACTGGACCTTCGAAGAACGCGTGGACGAGGCCATAAGGCTGATGAGCCTTCCCAAGAAGGAGCGGCCGCGCCTGTTGATGGTGTATTTCGACGAACCGGACCATACGGGCCATGTCTTCGGTCCCGTGTCGGTCGAGACGGCCGAGATGACCCACCGGATGGACAGCCTGATGCACGGGTTCTATCTCCGGCTGATGAAACTTCCCCATGCCCGGCGGATCAACTTCATCCTCGCCGGCGACCACGGCATGACGGAAATCAGCCCGGACCGCTTCGTCTCCTGGGCGGAGGTCCTGGACGACACCTGGGTCGAGGACATCGTCGGTTCCATCCCCACCAGCATCTACTGCAAGGAAGGCTGCGCGGACACGGTGTACAAGACCCTTTCGCAAGTACCGCACCTGAACGTTTACCGCCACGGCGAACTGCCGGACTCCCTGAACTACGGGACTTCCGACCGCCTGGGCGACATCATCGTGGCTCCGGACCTGGGCTGGCAGTTCAACTTCGCCCCGTCCCGGAACCAGGGCACGCACGGCTATGCGCCGCAGGAAACCGACATGAACATCGCTTTCCGGGCCGTGGGCCCCGACTTCAAGAAGGGCTACGAGGCCGCTCCCTACGGGAAGGGCCGCATCGCCTCCTTCAAGAACATCGACCTGTATCCGATGCTGTGCCGGCTGCTCCGCATCACCCCCGCCCCGGTGGACGGGGACCTCGAACGAATCGAACAAATCCTAAAATAACACGATAACACCATGAAACTAGACGGAAGACGGGAAAGTTCCAATGTGGAAGACCGCAGAGGAATGAGCGGCGGCACGGCCGCCGGACTGGGACTGGGCGGTGTCGCCCTCATCGCGCTGATCGTTCTCCTGCAGGGCGGTTCCCTCGGAGACGTGGTCAAGAGCGTCATCAACTCAGGCGGGATGCAGACGACCCAGCAGACCACCTACGAGCCCACGGCCGAGAACGAAGCCCTCGCCACCTTCTCCAAACAGATCCTCGCCTCCACCGAGGATGTCTGGAGCGCCTATTTCCGCGAAAATCGCATCGGTACCTACCGGCCCCCGACCCTGGTGCTGTATTCCGGCGCCACCGCCACCGCGTGCGGCACGGGACAGGCAGCCATGGGCCCGTTCTACTGCTCCGGCGACGAGAAACTGTACATCGACCTGAGTTTCTTCGCCACCATGCGGCAGCAACTCGGGGCCGACGGCGACTTCGCTTACGCCTATGTCATCGCCCATGAGGTGGGCCACCACGTGCAGAACCTGCTCGGCACCCTGGGCCAGGCCCATCAGCAGATGGCGCGGATGAACAAGGCCGACGCCAACCGCGTGAGCGTCCGCATCGAACTCCAGGCGGACTTCTACGCCGGTGTCTGGGGCCACTACGAGAGCCAGATGTTCGGCTCCCTGGAGGACGGTGACCTGATGGAAGCCATCAACTGCGCCTCCAAGATCGGCGACGACTACCTCCAGAAGAAAGCCCAGGGCTACGCCGTCGAAGAATCCTTTACCCACGGTACCGCCGCCCAGCGCATGAGATGGCTCAAGAAGGGCCTCCAGACGGGCGACATCCGCCAGGGCAATACCTTTGAACTCAGTGACAGCCAGTTATGAGTAAAAAACATTTTACGTTGCCTTACGAAGGAGGCCTGATCGAGAAGAATCTCCCGAAAGGCATCCTGCATAACTATGAAAAAATCTGGACCGAGATCTATCCCGAATCCCGGCCCGCTTCGTATGCGGTGGCCGACCTCGTGGTCGATGCCATCAAGGCCACGCCGGAAGGGCGGCTGTTCCGCCTCGGCCTCACCACCGGAGCCACCCCCACCTCCCTGTACAACGAACTCGCCCGCCGCTACCAGGCCGGACAGGTTTCGTTCCGGAACGTCGAGGTCGTGTCCATCGACGAGTACTATCCTTCCTCCCGGGATGCGATCCAGAGCCGCAACCACCGTCTCCACGAGACCCTGCTGGACAAGATCGACATCCGGAAGGAAAACATCCACATCCCCGACGGCACCGTCCCGCAGGAATTCGTGTCCGCCTACTGCGCGGAATTCGACAAACTCGCGCGGAACCTGGACCTGCTGGTCGTCGGCATCGGCGAAGACGGACAGGTGGGTTTCAACGAGGCCGGCAGCAACGAGAAGACGCGCACCCGCACCGTCCGCCTCTCCTACAAGTCCCGCAAGCGCCAGGCCAAGAACTTCAACCACGACATCACGGCCACGCCGCAGAGCGCCATCACGATGGGCATCGGGACGATGCTCACCGCCGGCCGCATCGTCCTGATGGCCTGGGGTGAAGACAAGGCCCGGGCGGTCAAGGCCGTCGCCGAAGGCGAGATGACCTCCGCCTGCCCGGCTTCCCTGCTGCAGCGTCACGACCACATCCACTTCTTCGTGGACGAGACCGCCGCGAGCCTGCTGACCCGCGTGGTCGCCCCCTGGCTCGTGGGACCCTGCGACTGGACGCCCAAGTTCGTCCGCAAGGCGGTCCTATGGCTGTGCCAGACCGTCGGCAAGCCCATCCTGAAACTCACGG
>JAFXMA010000045.1 GCA_017530725.1 Bacteroidales bacterium | reverse complement strand
TACTTGAAGTCCACCGTGCGGCCCTTGTTGTCGGTGAGCCGGCCGTCGTCCAGCACCTGCAGGAGGACGTTGAACACGTCCGGATGGGCCTTCTCGATCTCGTCCAGCAGGACCACCGAATACGGTTTCCGGCGCACGGCTTCGGTCAGTTGGCCGCCCTCGTCGTAGCCCACGTATCCCGGAGGCGCACCCACGAGCCGGGAAACGGTATGCCGCTCCTGGTACTCGGACATGTCGATCCGGGTGATCATGTTCTCGTCATTGAACAGGAACTCCGCCAAGGCCTTCGCCAGTTCGGTCTTGCCCACGCCGGTAGTACCCATGAACAGGAACGAGCCGATGGGGCGCTTCTCGTTGGACAGGCCGGCACGGTTGCGGCGGACAGCGTCGGACACGGCCTGGATGGCCCGGTCCTGGCCCACCACCCGCTTGTGCAGTTCGGCCTCCATCCGAAGCAGTTTCTCCTTTTCGCTCTCGAGCATCCGCTTTACGGGAATGCCCGTCCACTTGGCCACGACCTCGGCGATATCCTCCGGCGTAACCGCCTCGGTGACAATGGGATCCTTGATGGCCGCAGCCTTCGCCGTGAGTTCGTCGATGGTCTTTTGCGCGGCGACCATCTTACCATAGCGCAGTTCCGCGACGCGGCCATAGTCGCCCGCGCGTTCCGCGCTCGCCGCCTGGATCTTGTAATCCTCCATCTCCTGCCGGGCCGTCTGCATCCCCGCGAGAATATCCTTCTCCTCGTTCCAGCGCTTCATCAATTCGTCGCGCTTCGCATTCAGTTCTGCCAGTTCGGCGTCCAGTTTCTCCATCTTCAGGGACACCCCCTCGCGCTTGATCGCTTCCTTCTCGATCTCCTTCTGGCGGATGGCGCTGTTCAGGTCGTCAATGGGTTCCGGCACGGAGTTCATCTCCAGCCGCAACTTGGACGCGGCCTCATCGACCAGGTCGATGGCCTTGTCCGGCAGGAACCGGGAGGTGATGTACCGGTGCGAAAGGTTCACCGCCGCGATGAGGGCGTCGTCCTCGATGCGCACCTTGTGGTGGTTCTCGTAACGCTCCTTCAGGCCGCGGAGGATAGCGATGGATTCCGCGGGCGAAGGCTCATCGACCATCACCATCTGGAACCGCCGCTCGAGGGCCTTGTCGGTCTCGAAGTACTTCTGGTATTCGTCCAGCGTGGTGGAGCCGATGGTGCGGAGTTCACCGCGGGCCAGGGCCGGCTTCAGGATATTGGACGCGTCCATCGCGCCGGAACTCCGTCCCGCACCCACGAGCGTATGGATCTCGTCGATGAACAGGATGATCTCGCCGGCGGAGTCCACGACCTCCTTCACCACGCCCTTCAGCCGCTCCTCGAACTCACCCTGATATTTCGCACCGGCGATCAGGGCGCCCATGTCCAGGGAATACACCTGCTTGGACTTCAGGTTCTCCGGCACGCGGCCGGACACGATGTTCTGGGCGATCCCTTCGGAAATCGCCGTCTTGCCCACACCCGGTTCTCCCACCAGGATCGGGTTGTTCTTGGTTCGTCTGGAAAGTATCTGGAGCACCCGGCGGATCTCGTCGTCCCGCCCGATGACCGGGTCGAGTTTGCCCTGGGAGGCGCGCTCGTTGAGGTTCACTGCGAACCGCTGCAGAA
Organism: Bacteroidales bacterium; assembly: GCA_017530725.1. Classification (GTDB taxonomy): domain Bacteria; phylum Bacteroidota; class Bacteroidia; order Bacteroidales; family UBA932; genus Cryptobacteroides. Next base: position 5,039 of record JAFXMA010000045.1, on the reverse strand, counting down.
AAGAATTTTCGTTATTTGCCATAGTATCTGTCTCCTTTTCGCCCGGCGGGTATGCAGTGATAGCCGTCCGCCCGACCGGGCAAACGGCTATCTTCAAACGCTATTCCTTTACCGGATTACTGACAAATTGTCAGCAGCCGGAGTTTATTCCTGGGTCGGATCGGCCTGGGGGATCTCCACCGGGAAAGCCGGGGTCTCAGAGGCGGGAGCGGCCTGGTTGAGGATCTCGGAACTGACGGCGTCGCCGGCGCTGCGGCTGGAACCGCGGTTGACCACCAGCGTGCTGGCGATTGCGAGGACGAGGATGAAAGCGACGAGATACCAGGTGGCTTTCTCGAGGATGGTGGCCGTCTGGCGGACGCCCAGGGCCTGGTTCGCGGAGGTGAAGTTGGTGGCGAGGCCGCCGTCCTTGCCGTTCTGCAGGAGGACGACCACGATCAGCAGGATGGCCGCGAGAACAATCAGGACGACCAGGATGGTGAATGCGACGTTCATATCTTTAACTCTTCTTTAATTCAATTTGTCGATAAGGGTTGCAAAGTAAGCACTTTTTTCCGGATTTTCCAAAATCAGACGGGAATAAATGCGCCTTGCCTCCTCCACGCAGCCCTGTTCGGCAAAGATTTCGGCCAGGGTTTCGGTGGCGTAACGGTCCGCGATGTCCGATCCGGTCTTATCGTCCTTCGTGCCGTCGGACTTGATCTTCACCGAGAACCGGGTGAAGATGTTGTCGTCCGTGCGCCCGACCCCCTTGTACTGGGCTTCGGAGAAATAATCCCCGCCCACCACATGGACCTCGCGGCCGGACTCGCCGGCGGTTTCCGCCCCCTGGGAAGGGCCGATCCACGAGCGGAGGATGCGCTCCAGGTCCTTGTCGGCATAACGGGTCTTGTTTCCGGCCCGGACGAGGGCCGCCACCTTGCGGCGGTCGCCGATGTAGAGGGCCTCCTCGGCATACTGCTCCACACCCCAGTCGTCACCGCCCAGGCGGGACATCCGCCGGCAGAGTTCCTTCCGGGCCGATGCGAACCACGGATACAGGTGCACCACCCCGGCGAGTTCGTCCATCGTCAGGGAACTCAGTTGGATATAATCTTTTCCGTTTACCATTGCGCGACGGTTGCATTGAAGATATCCTCGACGATTTTCTCGATGATGGTCTCGCACAGGGTGCCTTCCACGGCGTCGAGGGATTGGGCGGAATCGAAGTCCTCGTAGGCGGAGAAGGACTGGCTCACGTCGTCCTCGGGGTATTTCCGGTTCGTGAACTCGATCTTCACCGTGACGGTGAGGCGGTTCTGCGCGGCGACTTCGCCCGCGGTGATGGCCGTGGCCTTGACATCGTAGCCCGTCACCTCGCACACGAGTTCGAGGTCGCCGTCCTCGTCCACCTGCTCCAGCGAAGTGAGTTTACGGAATTTCTCCTGCAGCGCCTCGGTGAGGTCGTTCGACAGGGAGGGATTCACGCGCAGGGCCTTGTACTCCACGAAGGGGATGGAGATGGTCTTGACGTCGGCCTGGATGTTCGTACCCGTGAAGGAATAGATCCCACAGGAAACGGCCGCGAGGGCAAGGGTCACAAAGAGGAGGAACTTCTTCATTATTTCTTGCGGTATTCGGGCGGGAGTTTGCGGTAAAGGGTGCGCTCGGACATGCCCAGTTCCTCGGCGGCGAGTTTGCGGTTGCCGCCGTGCTTGACGAGGGCCTTGCGGATCAGTTCGGCCTCCTGTTCCTTCACGGAGAGGGTGGGGGCTTCCTGCTGGGGCTGCTCGTCCGGATCGGATTCGACGACGCGGCCGGAAGGTGTCGTGAACTCCGTCCCCTGCCATTCGGCCTCCTCCGCGCGTGAGGCGACGGACGGAGCCGGCAGCGAACGGCGGTCCACCCGGGCTTCGAGTTCGTCGATGCGCTGGTTCAGGTCGAAGATGGCCTTGACGATGGGCTGCAGGTCCATCGCGGGGCCGGCGCCGGTCTGCGGGCCGGCCTGATGGCCGTCGAAGACCACCGGAATGGGTTCCCCCTGCTCCACCGGCATGAACGGGGCGAGTTCATCGGCCGTAAGTTCGATGCGCTGGAGGGTGGGCGTGACTTTCTGGGAGACCTGGGCCGTGAGGGCCTGGGTGAAGCCGATCAACTGGCGGACGTTGCCGGGCCAGCGGTAGGAGCACAGCAGCCGGATCGCATCCGGGCGGAGGGAGATCTTGCACATCCCGCTCGTCTCCGAGAAATCGGAGGTGAACTTGCGGAACAGCAGGTAGATATCGTCCTTGCGGTCGCGCAGGGCCGGAATCCGGATCTGCGCCGCGCTCAGGCGGAAATAAAGGTCCTCGCGGAACTTGCCGCGCCGGACGGCTTCGTACAGGTCGATGTTGGTGGCCGCGACGATGCGGACATCGGTGTGCTCCACCTTGTTGGAGCCCACCTTGCGGAACTCGCCGGACTGGAGCACCCGCAGCAGCAGGGCCTGGGATTCCAGCGGGAGTTCGGCGATCTCATCCAGGAAGAGGGTGCCGCCGTTGGCATCCTCGAAATAGCCCTTGCGGGTTTCCGTGGACCCGGTGAAAGAGCCCTTGACATGGCCGAAGAGTTCGGAATTCACGAGTTCTTTCGCGAGGGCGCCGCAGTTCACCACGAAGAAACTGTTCATGCGCCGGGCCGAGTATTGGTGGATGATTCGTGCGAAGTTTTCCTTTCCGACACCGCTTTCGCCCAGGATGAGGACACTCAGGTCCGTGGGCGCGAACTTCACCGCCGTCTCCAGCGCCTGGTTCAGCGCCGGATCGTTGCCGATGATGTCATATTTGTTTTTCAGTGCCTGTAAGTCCATAGTGCTGCAAAATTACTAAAAAAATGCTATATTTGCGAATTGACTGGCAATAACTATTTGAACAATAATGATGATGAAACCTGTCAAATTCCTTGCTGCCGCCGCGATTCTCGCCGCGGCCGTCTCCTGCGCCTCTATCGAAAAGATGGCCCAGATGGCTGAAAACGTGAAGGTAACCTGCGACCCGAGCGTGCTCGTCGCCACCAATGGTAGCGTCGATGCCCTCGTCTCGGTTACCTATCCGGCCGATTACTTTAACCCGAAGGCTATCCTGGAAGTCACCCCCGTCCTCGTGTATGAGGGTGGCGAAGCCAAGATGAGGCCGTTCGTCTATCAGGGCGAGAAGGTCAAGGACAACTACAAGGTTGTCTCTTCCGCCGGCCAGACCGTCACCGAGCGCGTGCACTTCGACTATGTCCCCGGCATGGAGCAGAGCCGTCTCGAACTCCGTGGCGTCGCCCGCAAGGGTGAGAAGTACGTGACCCTTCCTGTCAAGAAGGTCGCCGACGGTGTGAACACCACCTACATGCTCGTCAAGCGCGACGGTTTCGTGACCCCGAAGGCCGATGCCTACCAGGATGTCATCTCCAGCACCGCCGAAGGCCAGATCAAGTACCTGGTGAACAGCGCCGACGTCCGCAACTCCGAACTCAAGGGCAAGTCCGTGAAGGACTTCCTCGCCGCCATCGACCAGATCAATGCCGACGAGCGCACCTCCATCACCGGCACCGAGATCCTCGCCTACGCCTCCCCGGAAGGCCCCGAGCGGAAGAACAACGAACTCGCTGACAAGCGTTCCGCCTCCGCGAACAAGGCCCTCAAGGAAATGAGCAAGAAGCACGACAACCTCTCCGGCGCCGAGGTCAAGAGCCTGGGTGAGGACTGGGAAGGCTTCCAGCAACTCGTGAAGGAGTCCAACATCGAAGACAAGGAACTCATCCTCCGCGTCCTCTCCATGTACAGCGACCCGGCCGTCCGCGAGAACGAGATCCGCAACATGTCCCAGGTATTCACCGCCCTCAAGGGTGAGGTCCTCCCGGAACTTCGCCGCGCCCGTCTCATCGCCAACGTCGAGTACCAGAACTACACCTCCGAGGAACTCCTGAAACTCCTGAACGACAATGCCGACGTGCTGGACGAGGAAGCCCTCCTCCGCACCGCCACCCTCGTGAAGGACAACGGCCAGAAGGAAGAGATCTACAAGCGTGCCGTGAACAAGTTCAACTCCGAGCGTGCCCAGTTCAACCTCGCCGCCCTGTACCTCGCCGAAGGCAAACTCGCCCGTGCTGAGGAAGCCCTCGGAAAGGTCCGCTCCGACGATCCCGACGCGCTCAACGCCAAGGGTGTCATCGCCCTCCGCCGTGACGACCTCGCCACCGCCGCGAACTGCTTCCGCCGCGCCAATACCCCGGATGCCAAGAAGAACCTGGGTATCGTCCAGATCCTCACCGGCGACTACGAAGACGCCGCGAAGACCCTGGCCGATGTCGATGGCTGCTGCCACAACACCGTCCTCGCCTACATCCTGACCGACCAGTTGGACAAGGCCGCCAAGACCGTCAGTTGCAAGGACCAGAAGGTCACCTACCTCAAGGCCATCATCGCCGCCCGCAAGGGTGACGCCGCCGGTGTCCGCGACAACCTGGGCCAGATCACCAACGCCGACCTCCGCGCCCGCGCCGAGAAGGATGTCGAGTTCGCCGGCTACACCTGGTAATCTCACGACGCAACCGCATCGGGTTTTTCCCGACCTCATTGAAAAGGACAGCCGCTTGGCTGTCCTTTTTTGTTGGGTGGGGGCCGGACCGGCGGCATTCCCCGGGTCGCGGGGCAATATCGGCCCATGTCGCCCCTTCATTCCACATTTTCCCAGGTCGCGGGGCAATATCGGCCCATACTGCCCCTTGAGTACATCTAATTGCTGGGTTCGCCCCTATACGAGAGCGTCTTGGGGGGCAAATCGTTGCTTTTGACGGGAAAAAAGACGGTTTTCGCCAATCGGTATTTGTTTTTAGGAAATTATTCGTAACTTTGCAGTCCGCCCCCGTGGCGGAAGTTTCGCCAAATGGCTCCCGGAGAGGTGGGTGAGTGGCTGAAACCACCGGTTTGCTAAACCGACGTACGGGTCATTCCGTACCACGAGTTCGAATCTCGTCCTCTCCGCAAAAATCCCTTACAGAGCGTTCTGTGAGGGATTTTTCGTTTCTGGTGT
>JAFXMA010000044.1 GCA_017530725.1 Bacteroidales bacterium | reverse complement strand
TACCGCCGGCCTCATCGCCGCCGGTCTCCTGAAGAACCCGGTCAAATACGCGCACATCGTCACCTCCACCACCCACAAGACCCTCCGCGGACCGCGCGGCGGCATCATCCTGATGGGCAAGGACTTCGACAACCCGTGGGGTCTCACCACCCCGAAGGGCGAGATCAAGAAGATGAGCGCCATCCTGAACTCCAGCGTGTTCCCCGGCATCCAGGGCGGACCGCTCGAGCATGTGATCGCCGCCAAGGCCGTGGCCTTCTACGAGGCCGCCCAGCCCGAATACGTCGCCTACCAGAAGCAGGTGATCGCGAACGCCGCCACCATGTGCGCCGAATTCATCCGCAGGGGCTACAAGATCATCTCCGGCGGCACCGACAACCACCTGATGCTCATCGACCTCCGCACCAAGTTCCCGGACCTCACCGGCCGCGTCGCGGAAAAGGAACTCGTCCGGGCCGACATCACCGTGAACAAGAACATGGTCCCGTTCGACAGCCGCAGCCCGTTCCAGACCAGCGGTCTGCGCGTGGGCACCCCGGCCATCACCTCCCGCGGTTTCGTGGAGAAGGACATGCTGGACATCGTGGAACTGATCGACACCGTCCTCACTTCCGCCAATGCGCACTTCGCCGCCCTGACGGCGAAGGAGCCCTCCGAAGAGCAACTCGCCGAGCGGGCGGCGCATGAGAAAGTCCTCAAGGACGTGGTCCACAAGGTCAACATGATGACTGCGGGCCGTCCCTTGAACCGGTACTAGTTGCTCCCTACCGTCGTAATGATAATCACACCGTTGGCTCCCTGCATCCCATAGATGGCAGTGGAGCCATCTTTGATGACGTCCACGGACTTGACGAAGGTCGGATCCAGGTTGGACAGGTCCGTCACCTGCACGCCGTCCACGAGGATGAGCGGGTCGAAATTGTCGGAATTCGTACCGATGCCCCGGATGATGATCCGGTTGTCCGGTGTCACCTGGACCCCGGGTACGCGGCCGCGCAGGTAGTCGTACATGTTGGAATAGGTCTGTGCCTCGGTCTTCCGGACCTTGACGTTGGAAACGGCCGCCGTGAGTTTGTCCATCTCCTGGGTGCCGTAGCCGACCTCGACCCGGTCACCATCCCGGGCGGTCCTGTTGGAAGTTCCACAACCTGCCAGGCAGGCTATCATCGAGACAACAAAGAGAATCTTTTTCATATCGTACAGATTATTTATATCCTTTCGATATCGCCGGAGGCGATCCAGCCACGGCGGCCGTCGGCCAGTTCGATGTCGGTGAAGCCGGACACTTCGTCCAGGACCTTCACCTTCGTCCCCTCATGCAGGATGAAGAGGGACTTCGCGGCTTCGCTGGACGGCGAACTCGTGACGGAGGTCACGGGACGCATCACGATGGCCGTGTCGTGACGCTCGGCCGCGGCCTTCTGGCTGAGAGCGAAGCCCCATGCCGCCAGGGCCAGCAGCAGCGCCGCGATGCCCGTGAAAAACCCGGTACGGCGGACGCGGGCGGACGGCCCGAGCAGGAACAGCAGGCCCAGCGCCAGGGCCGATGCCAGCAGGAACAGGGACAGTCCCGCCCAGGCATTGGAGGGCAGCAGGTAGTTCACCTTCCGCGCCCAGGTCTTGAGGATGAACTCCGGGACTTCGTCGATGCGGTCCTGTGTCAGGTTCCGCGCGAAGTCCAGGTTATAGCGGATGTCCGCATCGGAAGGATCCAGGCGGAGGGCGCGCTCATAGAACAGGATGGCTTTCGCGATGTCACCCGACTTGTACCAGGCGTTGCCCAGGTTGAAATACAGTTCCTTGGAGCGGAGGCCGGTCGCGGCGACGTCCGACCAGTCCTGGGCGGCCTGGTTCCAGTCGCCGGCCGAATAGGCCTCGACACCCGCCTTCCAGAGGGAATCGGGATAGTCCTCGGCGGCCTGCGCCCCCAGCGGGAGCATCAGCAGGAGCGCCAATAAAGTGGCGGCGGGAGCGGCAGAGACACCTTTTTTCATGGATGCGTCGATGGCGGTGATGACGGAAATGGCCTGCTGGTAGTGGGCATTCATCGCCTCATGCCCGGAGTCCGGGGCATAACGGGCGTATTCGCAGGCGTCCAGCAGGTCGGTGAACGCGGTGACCGTCTCGGGAGCGACACCCCGGGCGGAAAGCGCCGCGGCGATGTTGTCCTTGTTCTGGTCGGCCACGTCCATCGTGAGTTTGTCGGCCACGAATCCCACGAGCGCACGGTGCAACTCCTCGTAGAAGGCCGTATAGAGGTTCTTGCCCAGGAAATCTCCGGCCAGTTTCAGGCGCTTCATGGCCTCGCGGGTCGCCTTGCGGTTCCGGCTTCCGGCGACATCGGCACGACGAGCGGCGAGTTTCCGCAGGGAAAGCCATACGGCCGCGGCGGCAAGGAGCAGCAGCGCGACCAGGATCCAATAAGCCGGTTTGCCCACGAAGAAGCCCTTATTCTCCGACAAGGAAGTCTTCGTCTTGATGAAACGGATGTCCTCGCCCAGGTTCTTCACGCCCTTGCGGTCCACCGTCAGCGTTCCGGCGCCGTCCTGGACGGGCTGCGCCGCGCCCGCGGCACCCCGCTCCACCGTCAGGTGCAGGGAATCCGTCTGGGCCGTCGCATAGCGGTGCGCCTTCACGTCATAGTAGGAGAAACGTACCGGCGGCAGGACGAAGTCGCCCGGGCTGCGGGGGATGAAGGGATATTCGAAGGTCTTGGAGCCGCTGGTACCGCTCTTGTCCGTACCGGAAGTGGCCTTCACGTCATAGACCTCGAAGTCCGGCGGGAAATCCAGTTTGGGCGCCTCCACCAGGGAAACGTTGCCCTTGCCCGTGACCGTGACGATGAGCGATGCCGCATCATGCGTCTTCAAGGCGTCCTTGCTCAGTTTAGCGCTCACGGAGTATTCGCCCACGGCGCCGGCAAAGCCGGCCGGAGCGCCGCCCGGCAGGGCGGAAACCTTGACGTTCACCGCGGGCGTGGAGACACGCTGCCGCTGGGTCACGTAGTCATTCTCGAAGAATTCGTCGAAGATGGAACCCGTCCGGGGCCGCTGCGTGCGGACATTCACCAGGCACACGATTTCCGACGGGTCGATCGTCAGGGTGCCTGCCTTCTGCGGAATCAGCACCCATCGGCGCAGGACGGCGGAGTTGTACATCTTGTCGCCCACCTGTTCCCGCTGGAATTCGATGCTCTGCGGCGTGTCCACCTCCTGGCTCCAGAACCCGTTGAACTTCGGGAACCGGGCGTCCTCGAAGCCTGTGAGGTTCGCCCGCTGATAGATCTTGAGGGTAGCCGTGATGGGCTCGCCCACCATGGCCTCCCGCTTGGAGAGGTTCAGCCGCATGAACAGTTCGCCGGTATCGTTCGAGGCGGACGGGCGGGCCTGCTGCTGTCCACCTCCCTGGGAGGATCCGCTCTGGCCCTGTCCCTGGGCATTACCGGCTTCGCCTCCCTCCACGACGGTGATCTGGACCGAACGGGAATGGATCTGGTCGCCCTTGACGGTGGCCGTAGCCGGAGAGAACGTGAAGGTGCCGGTCCTCTTGGCCTGCAGGATGTAGGTGTAGGAAGTCTGGGACGAACGGGTGGTCTTGCCGTTCACGATGGATACGCTGGTGGAAGTACCTTTCTGGGGGCCCCAGACCAGGTTGAAGTCATCGCCCGGAGCCCATTGGAACTCCGAAGGGGCGTGCTCGCCCTCGACGATGAAGACGACGTTGAACCGTTCGGACAACTCCACGATATTGTGCACCTCCACCCGGATGGTCGATTGGGCCCATCCGGAGATCACCGTCCATAACGCCACGAAGGCTGCGATCCATCTTTTCATAACGCGACTACCAATTCTTCTCTTTCTGGCGGGCCTTCAGCACGGCCGCCTTCTCCTTGTTCACCTTGTCCTGGGTTTCCTTCTCCTTGGCCTGGATGGCCTGGAGCATCTGCTGGGCCTGCTGGGGGGAGATTTCCGAACCGTTGTAAGGCTTCGGCTGCTGCCCCTGGTCCTGCTGGTCCTGATTCTGGTCCTGGTTCTGCTGATCCTGGTTCTGGTCCTGATCCTGCTTGTCCTGGTTCTGATCCTGATTCTGGTCCTGGTTCTGGTCGTCATTGCCGCCACCGCCGCCGTCGGGATCGTTCTCCAGCATCTTCCGGGCATAGACATAGTTCTCCTTCGCCTCCAGGTCGTCCGGATTGATGATCAACGCCTGCACGAAGGCTTCCATCGCCGCCCGGTACTGCTTCTGCTGCAACGCGGCGTCGCCGGCGTTGAAGAAGGTGTCGAAGCCCTGGGCGTTCTGCTTCCTGACGCTGCGGGTCTCGGGGACATGACGGAGCGCCTGCTGGTATAACTTGCCGGCCTCGGCGAAATTGCCCTGCCGATACAGGTTGTTTCCCAGGTTGTAAGCCGATGCGACGGAGGTGCTGTCGGCATTCAGTCCCTTGCGGTAACTGATGTCGGCATCGCCGTATTTTGCCTTGGCGAACTGGCGGTTTCCCCGGCGGACATCCTTCTTGTCCACCTGGGCCACGGCCGAAACGCTCAGCAAAAGGAATAGGATCGTCAGAAACTTCCTCATTGGTCAAACCATTTCTTCTTCGGACGGCGCTCGCCGATGAGCATCTCGATCACCAGCAGCGCCAGCGCAATCGCGAAGAAATACATATACTGTTCGTCGTACTCCTCGAACACGAGCGAGCCGAACTCCTCGTCCTCCATCCGGCGGATGTCGTCGATGATGGGGTTCAGGCCGAACTCGTCGTTCCCGGCATGGACATAGGCGCCGTTGCCGGCCTTCGCCACCTTCCGGAGCATGTCCTCATCGAGTTTGGTCACGACGATCTCGCCGTTCTTATCCTTCATCAGGGAGCCCTCGAAAGGAATCGGCTGGCCCTCGGAAGAGCCCACGCCCACGGTATAGACGCGGATGCCGTTCTCGGCGGCTTCCTTCGCGGCGGCCACGGGATCGTCCTCGTGGTTCTCGCCGTCGGATATGACGATGATCACCCGGCTCTTCTCGCTCTGGGCGCTGAAACTCTTGATGGCCGTGAAGATCGCATCGCCCATCGCCGTCCCCTGGATCGGAACGGACCCTGTGTCGATGCTGCCGAGGAACATCTTGGCGGACACGTAGTCCGTCGTCACCGGCAACTGCACGAAGGAGGAACCGGCGAAGATGATGAGGCCGATGCGGTCGTCCTTCAACTTGTCCGCCAGGCGGGAAATCGCCAGTTTGGCGCGGTCCAGCCGGTTCGGGGAGTAGTCCTCCGCCAGCATTGAGTTGGACACGTCCAGACAGATCACGATCTCCGCCCCGCGGGTTTTCCGCTCGGACAGTTTGGCGCCGATCTGCGGCCGGGCCAGGCCGATGACGAAGAACGCGAAGGCCAGGCTGAACAGCACCATCCGCACCCAGCCCTTGGAACCGGACCACGACGGCATGAGCGCCTTCACGAGCGACTCGTCGCCGAACTTCCGCAACCGCCGTGTACGCAGCGACCGCCAGATCCCGTATCCGACGAGGAACAGGGGAACCAGCAGGAGCAGGTACAGGAACCGATATTGTGCAAAAACCAGCATATCCTAAGGCAATCTTCTGAGCAGGGCTCTGACCAACACTTCCAGCAACAGGCACACGAGCGCCCAGATCGCGAACCGCGGGAACAGGTCCTTGTAGATCGGGAAACTGTCCACGGTGGTCCGGGTCTTCTCCATCCGGCCGATCTCGCCGTAGATTTCGGCCAGTTTGGTGTTGTCATCGGCCCGGAAATACTTTCCGCCGGTCTCCGCCGCGATCTGCTTCAGGAGCGGTTCGTCGATTTCGACCTTCATGTTCTGCACGTCCGGACCCCAGGGGGTCATGACCGGGTACGGGGCCTCCCCTTCCCGGCCGACGCCGATGGTATAGACACGGATGCCGTAGGTCTTGGCGATCTCGGCGGCCATCGCCGGATCCACCTCGCCCCGATTGTTCACGCCGTCCGTGAGGAGGATGATCACCCGGCTCTTCGCATCGGAGTCCTTCATCCGCGCGACGGCGGTCGCGAGGCCGTTGCCGATGGCGGTGCCGTCCTCGATCAGGTCCGTCTGGACCTCCTTCATCAGGTTGATGAGGGTGGCCCGGTCGGTCGTGAGGGGACACTGGGTATAACTCTCGCCCGCGAACACCACGATGCCCATCCGGTCGGTGGGGCGTTGGGCGATGAATTCGATGGAAATGTCCTTGGCGGCGGACAGGCGGTCCGGCTTGAAGTCCCGGGCCAGCATGGATGTGGACACGTCCACCGCGAGGACGATGTCGATGCCTTCGGTGTCCACCCGTTCCATCTCGCTCTTGGAGCGGGGACGGGCGATGCAGACGACCAGCAGGCACAGGGCCGCGAGGCGCAGCGCCTCCGGCAGATGGCGGATGATGCCCAGGATGGATTTCCCGCCCTTCTCCCAGGGCGTCACCGTGGACACCCGCAGATGCGGCCGGCGTTCCTTCAGTTCCCGGTACAGGTACAGCGCCAGGAGGAGGACCGGTACGGCCAGCAGCCAGAGGAGATATGGATACTCGAAATACATAGGCTACCTGGGCATATAATCTTCATCCTTTTCCACATGGGGCGCCGGCTTCGGCTCCTCCTGCTCCTGCGTCTCCGCGGCGGCTTCTTCCTCCACCTCCGTCTGGTAGGTGGACGTCACGAAACGGACGGCCTGCGGGAGGACGGTCGCATTGTCCTCGGGCGTGGCGATGTACTTCGCGAACTTCACGAAGTCCGCCCGCTCGAAGAGGTCCTTCATCTCCATGTACAGGTCCGCGGGGATGTCGGTCCCGCGGAGACCTTCGAAGATCTCGGCGGTGGTCATCTCCATCGCGCCCACGCCGTAGCGGGCGACGATATATTCGCGGAGCGCGTCGGTCACGCCGGAATAGAACTGCTTCTGCTTCTCGGGCACCCAGAACTTGTCGCCGCGGTACTTGTCCAGTTTCCGGAGGGCCGTGATATGGGCGGGTTCCTTGAAAGCGGGGCCATCGGCATTCCTGCGCCGGCTGATGATCCAGGCCACGAGGCCGGCGACCAGGAGCGCCAGCGCCCAGAATCCCATCAGCCAAGGGAGGATTTCCGCGAAGGTGACAGGGTACTTAATCTGGCCCCGCAAGTCATGCGGGACATAGGTGGCCGTGTCCACGGGCATCGTGAACACTTCGATGGTCTGCTGCCTGAACTGGATGGTATCGACAGTCCCGTCGGTATGGATGCGCTGCACAAACAGGGGCGGCAGTTCGTAGGTCCCTTCCTCGAAGGGCTGGATGGCGATGGACGCCCGGATGTTCAGGAGGCGGGAATTCGTGGCCCGGATCTTCTGCACCTTCACGGTGTCCACCTTCCATACCGGCAGGGACAGGACATCCTGCATGAAGGGGTTGGCCACCTGCGGGAACGCGAGGACCGTGCTGTCGGGCACGTTGTCCAACTCGAAGCCGTACAGGAGCCGGTCCGCCACGAGAATGGAATCACGCGGCGTGACGGGCTGGATGAACGAGCCTTCCTTGAGGATGACCCGTCCGCCGGTCTCCGCAGCGGTGGTGTCGCGCCAGCCTTCCTGGGCCGATGCGGAGGCAACGGTCAGCAGGAGGGCGGATATGAGACAATATCCTTTCATCGCCTGTGGAATAAGGCTATCAGGTTCTTGACATAATCCTCGTCCGTGGCCGTGTCCACGCTGTCCACCTGATAGCGGTTGAACAACTTCGCAGCGCTCTCCGACGCCGTGCGGAACCACTGTTCGTAAGCAGCGCGGGTACTCCGGGAGGATGTGTTCACCCAGGCGCCCTTACCGGTCTCGGAGTCCTTCACATGCACGAGACCCACGTCGGGAATGGTCCGTTCGCGGGGGTCATAGACGCGGATGACGGAGATGTCATGGCGGTTCACGGCGACTTTCAGGGCATCCTCGTAGCGCGGGGCGCCGTTCTCGTCCACGTCCAGCATATCGCTGAGGACGAAGGCGGTGCAGCGGCGCTTGATGGCGTTCGTCAGATAACGGAGGGCCTCGCCGATGTCCGTCCCGTCATGTTCGGGGGTGTATTCGAGGATTTCGCGGATGATGTGGAGCAGGTGGCTGCGGCCTTTCTTGGGCGGGATGAACTTCTCCACGGTGTCGCTGAAGAAGAGGGCGCCCACCTTGTCGTTGTTGATCATGGCGGAGAAGGCCAGGGTGGCGGCGATCTCGGCCACCAGTTCCCGCTTGGTCTCCCCCACCGTACCGAACAGGCCGGAGCGGCTGATGTCGATCAGGAGGACCACGGTGAGTTCCCGCTCTTCCTCGAACACCTTCACGTACGGAGCGCTCATGCGGGCCGTGACGTTCCAGTCCATGTTCCGCACGTCGTCCCCGTACTGGTACTCGCGCACCTCGCTGAACGCCATTCCACGGCCCTTGAAGGCCGAATGGTATTCACCGGCGAAGATCTGGTGGGACAAGGCTTTCGTCTTGATCTCGATCTTGCGGACGCGCTTGAGCAGTTCCTGGGGTGTCATGGTTTACGGAACGATGACGGCGTTGATGATCTTTTCGATGATCTGCTCGGTGGTCACGTTCTCCGCCTCGGCTTCGTAGGTCAGGCCGATACGGTGGCGGAGCACCTCGTTGCACACGGCGCGGACATCCTCCGGGATCACGTAGCCGCGGCGCTTGATGAAGGCGTAGGCCTTCGCCGCCAGGGCGAGGGAGATGGACGCACGCGGGGAGGCACCATAGGAAATGAGGTCCTTGAGACCCTTCAGGCCGTATTCTTCCGGAGTACGGGTGGCATAGACGATGTCCACGATGTAGCGCTCGATCTTCTCGTCCATGTACACGTCGCGGACGACCTCGCGGGCCCGGAGGATGTCCGCGGGCTTCACGACGGCGTCGGCCTTCGGGAAGGTGCCGCTGTTGTTCATCCGGATGATCTGCCGCTCCTCGTCCTTCTTGGGATAACTCACGACGACCTTCAGCATGAAACGGTCCACCTGGGCCTCCGGAAGCGGATAGGTGCCTTCCTGCTCGATGGGGTTCTGGGTAGCCATCACCAGGAAAGGTTCGGGGAGCTTGTACGTCTGCTCGCCGATAGTGACCTGGTGCTCCTGCATCGCCTCGAGGAGGGCGGACTGGACTTTCGCCGGGGAACGGTTGATCTCATCGGCCAGGACGAAGTTGGC
>JAFXMA010000043.1 GCA_017530725.1 Bacteroidales bacterium | reverse complement strand
GGCGGCGGCCTGTTCGGCAGCATGCAGCAGGGCAAGTTCGCCCTGACCGCCAACTTCAACGGCATGCAGCAGGGGAGCAAGGGCACCGTGATGGACATGACCCGCAAGCAGGACAACGGTTTCTCCACCTCCACCCACACCGAGTCCACGATGTCCATGCCGATGCTGATGGGCAACGTCAGCGCCTCCTATGAGATCGACCCCCAGAACCTCGTGTCCGCCACCGTGGGCCTGATGCATTTCGGCACCAACAACACCGCCGGCACCACGAATACGATGCTCTTCGCTCCCGGCGCCGACGCCTTCACCTACACCGGTACGACCGAGTCCCTGATGACCCGCAACAGCATCTCCGCCGGTGCCGACTACCAGCACACCTGGGCCGATTTTCCCGGCCGGACCTTCACCCTGTCCTACCAGTTCAACGGCGCCCCGTCCGTGAACAACACCCTGAACACCTTCAACGCGGAGAGCATCCCCGGCTTCGACCTCACCGACCGCAAGTCCGACGGCCGCACCGGTTCCACCGACCACACCGTCCAAGCCGACTTCACCACCCCGATGGGCGTGTACTACAGCCTCTCCACCGGCGCCAAGTACATCGACCGCCACAACTCCTCCAGCCAGCAGGACTACCTTTGGGACGGCACCAAGTTCGTCGTGAACCCCCTGAGCAGCCTGGAATATGACTTCTACAACCGCATCGGCGCGGCCTATGCCGAACTCACCGGCAATTTCGGCACCGTCGGCGTGAAGGGCGGCGTCCGCTACGAGCACACCTGGCAGTCCTATAATTCCACCGCCCAGCCCACGCCGTTCAACACCAACTACGGCAGCCTGGTCCCGACCGCCAGCATCCAGTGGAGCCCGACCATGACCCAGAACATCGGCATCAGTTACAACATGCGCATCTCCCGCCCGGGCATCTCCTACCTGAACCCGTACAAGGACACCTCCGATCCGACCGCCCTCACCTACGGCAACACCGACCTGGAAGTCGAACGCGGCCACAACATCTCCCTCGTGTACAGCGCGTACACCCCGAAGGTGATGGTGAACGCCACCCTCCGCTACAGTTATACCGGCAACGGCATCTCCCCGTTCAGTTTCTTTGACGAGAACAATCTCCTGAACACGACCTACGGCAACATCGTCACGAGCCAGTCCACGGGCCTGAACGCCTACATGATGCTGAATCCCACCAACAAGACCCGCATCATGGTCAACGGCGGCCTCACCTACAGCGACATCGCCAGCGAGCAGTTGAAGCAAAGCAACAACGGTTGGGCCTACAACCTCATGCTGGGTGCCCAGCAGACCCTTCCCTGGGACATCCGCCTCTCCGCGAACGCCATCATGATGGGCAGCCAGGTGACCCTCCAGGGCCGTACGACCGGCATGTCTATGGCGATGGTCGGCCTCACCAAATCCTTCCTCAACGACCGCCTGAGTTTCTCCGTGAACGGCATGCTCCCGCTGGCCAAGGGCTTCGAGATGTCCATGTCCTCCCACACCGTCGGCAACGGCTTCGTCTCCGACATGAGCACCACCATCCCGATGCGCCAGATCACGTTCCAGGTCAGTTGGACTTTCGGCAAGCAGGGCAACTACAGCGCCAAGCGTGCCAGCCGCACGATCCAGAACGAGGACCAACTCAACAGCACCACTACGGCCGAGAGCATGGGCTCCATTATGATGCAATAATTTAGTATATTTGCATCATGCAAAACCTCAGACGCAGAAATCTCATCCTGAACACCACCCAGATCGTCATCTGGGCTGGTGTTTTTCTCGTTCCGGCCCTCGTCACCTGGACGATGACCGGCCATACGCAGCAGGCGCTGTTCCTTTTCCGGCACAGTGCGCGGATGATCCTTCCGCTGTTCGTCCTGTACGGACTGAACTACTACCTGTTCGTCCCGAAGTTCCTGTTCGGGAAGAAGGAACTGGTCAAGTGGTTCTATATCTGCAACATCGTGCTCCTGCTTGGCTATCACCTGTTCCATTTCCTTCCCCATGGCCCCCGGGATATCCCGGAAGAGGTGGTGAGCCAGATCGGGATGCGGAATATCTGGGCTTTCTTCCTGGGATCGGTCATCGCCAGCGTCTTCTTCCAGGTCCTGATGATCCTGCTCGCGGTCGGACTCCGGCACGTGATGCGGATGAATGAACGGGAAATGCAGTTCGAGGAGGAGCGCCGCAAGACCGCCGAGGCCGAACTGACCTGGCTCAAGCATCAACTCAACCCGCACTTCCTGTTCAATACCCTGAACAACATCTCCTCCCTGACGCAGATCGATCCCGACAAGGCGCAGGAGAGCATCGGCCAACTCAGCGACCTGCTCCGGTACGCCCTGTACGACAGCGAGTCGGAGAAGGTGCAGTTGGCGTCGGAGATCGAGTTCATGGACAATTACATCGACCTGATGGCCCTCCGCTGCAACGAACTGACGACGGTGGAGAAGCATCTCGAGGCCCCTTCCCGCCCGGTGGAGGTGGCGCCGCTGCTTTTCATCTCCCTGATCGAGAATGCCTTCAAGCACGGAGTGAACGCCCGGCACGAATCCTTCGTCCGCGTGTCGATGAACATGGAAGGGGACGACCTCGTATTCGTGTGCGACAACTCCCTGTTCGAGAAGCAGGGGACCGACCAGATCGGTTCCGGCATCGGCCTCGAGAACATGAAGCGCAGGCTGGAACTCCTGTACCCGGGCCAGTACACCTATGAGCAGGACACTGCCGACGGCACCTATCACGTGAAAGTCACCCTGAAAGCCCTATGAGTCCGCTCCGCTGCTTCGTCGTGGACGACGAGCCCCTCGCCGTCAGGATGCTGGAGAATTTCATCGCCCGCACGCCTTTCCTGGAACTGGTCGCCTCCTATACGGACCCGGTCCAGGCTCTCTCCGACATCCGGGCCAAGGCACCCCAGTTGGTGTTCCTGGACATCCAGATGCCGGACCTGAGCGGGATGGAACTCTCCCGGATGGTCCCGGCGGACACCCGCATCATCTTCACGACGGCCTTCAAGCAGTATGCCTTCGAGAGTTACGAGGTGAGCGCGCTGGACTTCCTCCTAAAGCCCATCCGTTACCAGAAATTCCTGGAGGCGGCTGAGAAGGCACGCGAGTGGTTCTCGCTCAAGGAGGCGGCGGTCCAGGCCCAGGCCCCGGCGCCTGCGGCGGAGAAAACATCGGTCTTCATCAAGGCCGATGGCGCCCTCCGCAAGGTGGAACTCGCGGATATCCTGTATGTGGAGGGGATGAAGGACTATGTGATGTTCCGCCTCGCATCGGTCCGGGAACCGCTTGTGACGCATCTCACGATGAAGGCGGCGGAGGAACTGCTTCCCCAGCAGTCTTTCATGCGTATCCATCGGTCACACATCGTGAACCTTTCCAAGGTTTCGAGCGTCACGCCGTCCGGCGACGTCAAGGTGGGCGGCGCCCTGCTTCATGTTTCGGACGCCTACCGCGCCGCCTTTGACGAGTATCTGAAGAATCTCTCTGTCTGACAAGGCGTTCGTGCGCCACCGTCTGCGAAAAAGATGCGAAAGTTGGATTTCTTTCGTATCTTTGTCCATATCTGCACCGACTGTATCTTAAAACACTGAATACGATGAAAAAACTGGCTCTGCTGCTGTGCGCCCTCGTGTCTGTCGCGGCGTGTACGTCCAAGAAAGAAATCTCCTGGAAGGACAGGACCCTTCCGCCCGAAGTCCGGGCCCGGGACCTGCTTTCCCAACTCACCCTCGAGGAGAAGGCTGTCCTCACGATGCATAACTCCGATCCCATCGAGCGCCTGGGCATCAAGCGCTACAACTGGTGGAGCGAGGCCTTGCACGGGGTGGCCCGCAACGGTTCCGCCACCGTGTTCCCGCAGCCGATCGGCATGGCCTCCTCCTTCGACACGGAGAAGATCGAGGTCGTGTTCACGGCCGCTTCCGACGAGGCCCGCGTGAAGAACCGCCAGGCAGTCGAATCCGGGGACGTGAAACAGTATCAGGGACTTACCTTCTGGACCCCGAACATCAACATCTTCCGCGACCCGCGCTGGGGACGCGGCATGGAGACCTACGGCGAGGACCCGTACCTGACCGGCCAGTTGGGCATGGCGGTGGTCCGCGGCCTGCAGGGTCCGGACGATTCGCCCATCCGCAAGACGCACGCCTGCGCCAAGCACTATGCGGTCCATTCCGGCCTGGAGAGCAACCGTCACCGCTTTGACGCCCAGGTCTCGGAGCGGGACCTGCGGGAAACCTATCTCCCCGCCTTCAAGGACCTGGTTACGAAGGCCCATGTCCAGGAGGTGATGACGGCCTACAACCGCTTCCGGGGCGATCCCTGCGCCGCTTCCAAGTATCTGGTGCAGGACATTCTCCGCGGGGAATGGGGCTACGACGGCATGGTGGTCTCCGACTGCTGGGCCATCCCGAATTTCTATACGAAAGGCCAGCACGAGATCGTGGATACCGACGTGCAGGCCGCCGCGATGGCCGTGAAGAACGGCCTGGACGTGGAATGCGGTTCCACCTTCCGGAAGATTCCCGAGGCCGTGGAGAGCGGTCTGCTGGACGAAGCCGACCTGGACCGCAACCTCCTCCGCATCCTGACCCAGCGCTTCAAGTTGGGCGAAATGGACGGTGAGTCCCCGTGGGACAACCTGGATCCCGCCATCGTGGAAGGTCCCGAGCACCGCGCCCTGTCGCTGGACATGGCCCATGAGTCCATGGTCCTGCTCCAAAACAACGGTATCCTGCCGCTGAATCCCGGCCAGAAGATCGCCCTCATCGGCCCGAATGCCGACGATGTGGAGATGCTGTGGGGTAACTACAATGCGGTTCCGAAGAGTACGGTGACCTTGCTCGATGCGATGCAGAAGCGCCTTCCCGGCCTGGTGTCCTTCCGCGCCTGCGGCATCCTGGACGCCGAGTACAAGCCGGATCCGCGCGGCCGCTTCGCTGCTGCCATGAACATGAACGAGAAGGAACTGGAGGAACTCGCCAAGCAGTATGCAGTCGGCATCGAGGATATCAGGAACTATATCGCCCGTGAACAGAAGAACCAGATGAGTTTCCTTCCCGCCCTGGATGTGGAGGCCGTCCTGAAGCAGTTGGAAGGTGTCGACGTAGTCGTCTTCGCCGGCGGTATCTCCCCGCGCCTCGAGGGTGAGGAGATGCCGGTGCACGTGCCCGGTTTCTCCGGCGGCGACCGCACGGACCTGGAACTGCCCGCCGTGCAGCGCCGTCTCCTGAAGGCGCTCCACGAGTCCGGCAAGAAGGTCGTCCTGGTTACCTTCTCCGGCTGCGCCCTGGGTCTCGTCCCCGAGACGGAGACCTGCGACGCCATCCTGCAGGCCTGGTATCCGGGCCAGGAAGGCGGCACGGCCATCGCCGACATCCTCGTCGGCGACGTGAACCCTTCCGGCAAACTGCCGGTGACCTATTACAAGAACGTGGACCAACTCCCCGAGGTGGAGGACTACAATATGGAGGGGCACACCTACCGCTATTTCCGGGGTGAGCCGCTCTATCCGTTCGGCTACGGCCTCAGTTACACCACCTTCGCCTATGGCGAGGCCAAGGTGAAAGGCAAGAAGGTCGTCGTCCCCGTCACCAACACGGGCGATCGGGACGGTGCCGAGGTCGTCCAGTTGTACGTCCGCAAGCCGGACGACACCGCCGGCCCCATCAAGACCCTCCGCGGTTTCCAGCGGGTGAATGTCCCCGCCGGCAAGACCGTGGAGGTCACCATTCCTCTGGACAAGGAAACCTTCCTCTGGTGGGATGAGAAGGCACAGGACATGGTTCCCGTCCGTGGCAACTACGAACTCCTCGTCGGCGGCTGCTCTGCCGACGCCGCGCTGCAGTGCCTCACCTATCGTTTTTAAGAGATGAAAGCCCGTGTGATGTTAGCCGCCATCTGCCTGGCGGCTTTTTCCTGCGGACGAACCGCACCTGAGGCATTGGATTTCATCGGCAATCCCTATCTCCCGCTGTGGGAGCATGTTCCGGACGGGGAGCCCCGCGTGTTCGAGGATCCCGACCATCCCGGCCATTACCGTGTCTATGTCACCGGTTCGCACGACACCCGGGTGGAGAGTTACTGCGGCCAGGACGACCGGCAGTGGTCCGCTCCGGTGGAGAACCTGTCCGACTGGCGGGACGAGGGTCCTGTGTTCACCTATAGCCAGAACGGGCGCTGGAGCACGGTGTTCGCGCCGGACCTCGTCGAGGTGAACCGCCGCGACGACGGGACCCGCAAGTATTACCTGTACCCGCATGCCTTGATGCATACGCCGATGGTGTGCGTGGGCGACCGGCCCGACGGCCCGTTCACGGTGCTGAACGTGCAGGAAGGGCGGTTGCTGCCCGGCAGTACGATGGGCTTCGATCCGGGCGTCCTCATCGAACAGGTCGATGACCCGGACGATCCGGATTATG
This sequence comes from Bacteroidales bacterium, assembly GCA_017530725.1. Taxonomy (GTDB): domain Bacteria; phylum Bacteroidota; class Bacteroidia; order Bacteroidales; family UBA932; genus Cryptobacteroides. The sequence goes on along the minus strand of JAFXMA010000043.1, from coordinate 6,798 downwards.
CGGTGGGATTCCGGGCCTATGGTGCCTGGGGCATCCAGCGGGCCAGTGCGACGGAACTCGACCAGAACACGATGTATTCTCCCCGCTACGGGAAGCCGGATTACCCGTATTGGGTTCCGTCCATGATTACGTCTTATCTGGCGAATCTCCCGAAAGGACAGGCCGTGGCGGACGACATGAAGCAGCACGTCCAGTGGGCCGGCATCCGGGAGGGCGAGTTTATCGACTTTCCGGCCGTGGCGGAAGGGGAGGATTGGGATGACTTCCAGTTCTATGAAGCCTCCTCGTTCCGTAAGGTCGGGAATAAATACATTTACCTGTATAGCGGTTTCTCCGGGCAGGAATACGGCTTGACGCAGAGTAATGCGACGCTCCGGTATGCCTATGCCGATACGCCGCGCGGTCCCTGGAAGAGCGGCGGCGTCCTGGTAGATGCCCGCGGCCCGGTCCTTTCCCGGGACGGTTCCGTCCTGGAGACGCATTTCGGCGACAACAACACCCACGGCTCGCTGGCGGAAATCAATGGGCAGTGGTACGTCTTCTATCACCGCGCTCCGCGTGGTTTCGGCTTTGCCCGCCAGTCCATGGTCGCCCCGGTGGCCGTCCAGGCCGACGAGAAGCCGGTTTCCGAAGGCGGCGTGGTGCGGATTACTGCTTACGACCCGTTTAAGGGTGCCTTTACGGTGAAGGCCGCAAATGGCAGCGAGTACAAGGGCGCCGAGGTTACTTCCGAAGGCTTCTTCATGTACGGCCTCCCGCCATACCGCTATTATTCAGCCGGTTATGCCTGTTATCTGTCCAATCCGGATTCGATCCAGGATAACTGGGATGTCTGGGACAACCGGATGGACATTGCCGGGGTGAAGTCCGGGGACATCCTGGGGTATAAGTACATTGGCTTCGGGGGATTGCCCGAGGGTGCGCCCGGTCTGCCGGCGTTCGAGGGCGTCCGTCCCGGCAACAAGACGGTCTTCAACCTGTTCCTGGCTGCCCGGACGGCTGAGGCATTTAAAGTGAGTGTCTGGATCGACGGCCCCTGGGAAGGTGGCGCGTGGAACGGCAGGAAGGTCGGGGAAGTGGCAATCCCCGCCGGCGCTTCCGCTGATGTCAAGCGGTATTCCATTCCTTTGGGTGATGCCGTTGACGGTCTGACCGGCAAGCACGCCCTGTTCCTTGTCGCTGAAGGCCCTTCCGGGGATCCCCTGTGCGACATCATGGGCTTCGGCTTCACCAAGAAGGGGCAGAAGATGACCTTCCCCAAGCCTCCGGCCGTGATCGTTACCGTCGGCGGAAAAGCCCTGGAAATGCCGGCCCACCCGGTCTGGACGACGGATGAGAACGGATTGACGGACAATACGTGCTATGAGGTGGCGGTGCCGGAAGGTGTCACCGGTCCGATTGCTGTCAAGGCGCCGAAGAGCGTGGCGGTCGCCATCGACCAGGACGCCCGCATCGTCCGGTGCACGTACAAGGGTAAAACGAAGACCTTTACACTGAAATAGTGCTTGTACAGGTCCACTGTTTGGACCTGTACAAGCGTTTTTGGGATGCTTTTGACCGTACCGGTCCATGGAATGGACCTATACAGGCATTGATTATGAGGAATTGGGTTTTATTTCTCGCGCTGCTCGCGCTTGTTTCCTGCCAGCGTGCCGCGAAGGTGGAATGGGTGTCGACCACCTTTGAGGATCCTTGGCAGGTGATGGAAGCGGTCGCGGCGGAAGCGCCGGCGGAGGCTTCCGTCGTCGTGGACCTCCAGGCCGTGAACCAGGCGGTCGAGGGGTTCGGCACCTGCTTCAACGAGTTGGGATGGACCTCACTTTCAGAACTTTCCGAGACGGATCGCGCGGCGATCCTTGAGGACCTGTTCACGCCCGCAGGAATGAACCTGACGATGGCCCGGATGCCGGTTGGGGCCAATGATTTCAGCGTGGATTTCTATTCCTATGACGATGTGGACGGGGATTTCGCGCTGGAGCACTTCTCCATCGACCGCGACCGGCAGATGCTGATCCCTTTCATCCGGGCGGCGAAGGCCGTGAATCCCGCGCTGCGCATCTGGGCCTCGCCCTGGTGCCCGCCGACGTGGATGAAGGTGAGCGGCCACTATGCCTCCCGCTCGGCCCCGTTCAACGGGCTTCCTGTGGACAGGCAAGTCCCGGAAGGGGTGGATGCGTTCATCCTGGAACCGGCTTATCTGCAGGCGTATGCCCAGTATTTCGGCAAGTTCATCGATGCGTACAAGGCCGAGGGCATCGACATTTTCATGGTGATGCCGCAGAACGAGCCCAATTCGGACCAGGTGTTCCCTTCCTGCACCTGGACTCCGGAAGGCTTGATCGCTTTCCTGAAGTACCTGGAACCTGAAATGGCCTCTCGCGATGTCGATGTGTACCTGGGGACGATGGAACGGGCGAATCCCGACCTTTGGGACCGCATCCTCACCGACCCGGAAGTGGGGCCTTCGATCAAGGGCATGGGTTTCCAGTGGGCCGGAAAGGACGCGCTGCCGGAACTGCACCGCCGGCATCCTTCGCTTCCGTGCTACCAGACCGAGCAGGAGTGCGGCGACGGCCGCAACGACTGGCGAGGCGCGATGCACAGTTGGGACCTGATGAAGCACTACTTCTGCAACGGTGTCCAGAGTTATTTCTACTGGAATACTTCGCTGCTGGATGGTGGCATCAGCACCTGGATGTGGCGTCAGAACTCGTTGGTGGTCGTGGACAAAGAGAAGGGGAATTATCGCTACTCGCCTGAGTATTATGTCCTTAAGCACGCCAGCCACTACATCCAGCCCGGCGCCCGCGTCCTCACCTTGGGCGGCACCTACTCCGACGCCCTGGGCTTCCTGAACCCCGACGGCCGCACGGTCCTGCTCCTCGCGAACCAGTCCGACGCCCCGCAGACCGTCTCCCTGGAAGGCCTCCCGGGCCGGCCCCGCGTGGTTACTCTTCCGGCCGGGTCGATCAATACGCTGGTGCTTTAGATACTGGCCTCTCGTCCCTCCCATAGCCGCTAAGTGCTCGTACAGGTCCCATGGACCTGTACGAGCACTTCGGATTACAGCCGCGTCTACTTCTTGGCAGAATCGCCGTCTTTCTTTGGGATCTTGGAGCCGAGGGAATAAAACAGGATCGGGAGGCACGCCACGACAAGGTTGCCGGAAATAGAATTAGTCGGATGGGAAGATATCGGCAAGTTTGGTTTCAAGGTCTTCCCCAAAGAGGCCACGGGCGACGATCGTGCCCAGCGGGTCGATCAGGAGGTTGTCCGGGATGGAATTGACGGTGTACACTTTGCCCGCGACAGAGTTGATGAATTTGAGGTCTGAGAAGTGAATCCAGGGCATATTCCATCGACTGATTGCCTTCACCCACTCGTCTTTTTCATCGTCGAAGGACAGACCTACGACATCGAAACCTTTATCGTGATATTTCTTATAGGCGGCGACCACGTTGGGCATCTCCTTTTTGCACGGGCCGCACCAGGATGCCCAGAAATCGACGAGGACCCAACGGCCTTGGCCCACATATTCGCTCAGTTTGTGCAAGTTGCCATCAGGGTCGGCTTCTTCGAGGTCCAGAAACTTCTGGCCGATGATGGCCTGCTTGCGCGCCTCGATTTCTTTTTCCCTGGCCTTGGATTCAGCCTCCTTCACTTCATATCTTCGCTTGATTTCAAGGACATAGGGATGCCTGGCATAAGGTGCATCGGAATCAATAATCTCGTTGAATCTGTCCGGACCGACTTTGATTCGATAGGTTTCCATGAAGGCGACGGGAACGATGTTGTCTTCATTCTTCTCGATTATCTTGAAAAAAGATTCGTCATACCTGTCACCAACACTTTTTACCTGGGCATTGTATTCCTCAACTCCTGCGTCCTGCTCTTCTTCCGGAAGGGCATCGAAAGCTTCATCGATACCGTCGATTAATGCCAGATACTCCGCGTAAGCAGCCTTGTCGGCCTTGACGCATTCCGTCAATTTCATGTTGAGGGCGGACCCATTTACGGTGCTGTCCGCATAATTCATGATAACGGGTTCGCCGTCGTTGAAGAATAGGAAGGACCAGCCGTATCCGTCCGTGTTGACCGTCAGGAAGGCATCTTTTGCCGCCTTCCCCTCCATCTTGTAAGTCCCTCCAGAGACGGTGGCGCTGTCAATGGATATTGCTGACAGTTTGTCCACCAAATACACGACCGCCCCATCCGCAGGAGCATCAACTCCGGTTACACTGTATCTGACGTTGTTCGAGGAGCACGCAGCAGCAGCCAATATTACCGCCATGGAAAGGGTCAACACCCTGATACTAATGTATTTATTCTTCATCATTCTTGGGGCAGAGAATCCCTTAGGTTTCTATACCAATCCGGCAATTCGACGTTCTCAATGTATTGATTGATAATTGCCTGGGCGCGATTGTCGATTGTCACGTTCCCGCTTTCGATATTTTGATACTCCAGGAAGGCAAATGCAATATCAACCCATTTCCCGTTCCAGTCATGGATACGCCAGGCTCCATTCTCGTATTTGACAGACATCCTGTATTTGGTAACACGGGTACCGTCATAATTCAAGTAGTCCGGATGATCGATGGTGACGAGTACATCACCCTCCCGTGGGGACTTCGGGGAGAAATCGAAATAAACCTTCGCTCGACCTCCATCCAGACGGGAGTTTTCCATATCGCTTTCCATATCACTGTACCAGTAATTCGTGCAACCTGCTCCGGGAGGCTTGCATTCGTAAGTCTCAAAAAAACATTCATCAAGCCGGTCTATCTCCTTTAATAAACAATAAAAATCAGATGAAAATGCCGTTGAATCCACTTCAGAGAGTGATTTCTGGTCAGGAAGTTGCCCAAAAGCCCACTTGCACCATTCTTGAGTAGGTGGCGATGGCTCCTGCCCAAATGTGTTCAGGATCGGAAAGAAACTGATCACTAGCAGTAGGATTCTTTTCATGGGCAGGATATTTCTTTGAATAATCGTACAACACAAAGATATGCAAAAAGTTGGAAATGTATGCTGTGATGGACGGTTGCTTGTAGTTCCCGAATTTGAGGTTGCTAAAACGGCGTTGTATGCGCATAAATGCGACATACCCCACCTTGGAAGATGGGGTATGTCGCGTTTTGCTTCGAGGAATGCGGTTATTGCAACACCATCCTCGGGGGAGGCTATTCCAGCGCTCGACCTCCCAGGAAGACTGTCCGGAGGAAGGGGGTCTGGTAGAGGTAGGGGAGTTTGGTCAGGGTCCAGCCGGGGCGGGTGAGGAGGAGGTCGGCGCGTTTGCCGGGGGTGATGGAGCCGGTGATGTCGGAAAGGCCCATCGCATAGGCGCTGTTCAGGGTGACGGCGTTCAGGGCCTGGACGGGGGTGAGGCGCATGCGGATGCACCCGAGGGCCATCACGAAGCGCATGTCGCCGGAGGGGGAGGACCCGGGGTTGTAGTCCGATGCGAGGGCGACGCCGAGGCCTGCGCCGATGAACTCTTTCGCTCGACCGAAGGGAATGCCGAGGAAGAAGGAGGAGCCGGGCAGCATCGTCGGCATCGTCTCGGAGCCCCGGAGGACTTCGATTTCCACGTCCGTCGTCCGCTCCAGATGGTCCACGGACAGGGCGCCGTGCTTCACGCCCACCTGCACGCCGCCGCTGACGGCGAGTTCGTTGGCGTGGATCTTCGGCCGTAGGCCGCAGGCCGCACCAGCCTCGAGGATGCGCGACGTATCCTCCACGGTGAAGAATCCCTCATCGCAGAAAACGTCCACGAAATCCGCGTATTCCGCCGCCTGGGGCATCATATCGACCACCGCCTGCACATACCCTTCATGCGTATAGCCGCGGCCGATGGCATGCGCCCCGAGGAAGGTGACGCGGACAAGTGCCGGGACGGAATCCTTGATGCGGCGGATGACCCGCAGCATCTTGAGTTCGTCCGCCGGATTGAGCCCGTAGCCGCTCTTGATCTCGATGGCGCCGGTTCCTTTCCGCATCATCTCGCGGACGCGGACCATCGACTGCTCGAACAGGTCGTCCTCCGATGTCCCGTGCAGCAGGTCGGAGGAATTGAGGATTCCGCCGCCCCGCGCTGCGATCTCTTCGTAACTAAGTCCGTTAATCTTGTCCAGGAACTCCCCGTCGCGGCTCCCCGCATACACGATATGCGTGTGGCTGTCGCAGAAGGCGGGCAGGACCATGCCTCCCTGGGCGTCGATAGATTCCCGGTCGGTGCCGGGAATGACGGAGGAGTCGCCGCCGGGAATGACGGAGGAGTCGCTGCCGGGAATGACGGAGGAGTCGCCGCCGGGAATGACGGAAGGGGCGCTGCCGGGGACGTCGTGGCCGACCAGATCGGCCATCTTGCCGAAGGCCTTGATCTTGCCGTCCTCGATGGCGAGCCAGGCGTCCTTCAGCACGCCCGTCTCCGCCATCTCGGCGCCCTGCTTCCGCAGCACGCCCTCCGGCACGATCCCGACGAGTTCGCCAATGTTTTTGATGATCATAGATACTGCTCCTGGCGGATGAACCGGACTGATTGTTCGATCAGGGGGTGCATGTAGGTGTCGTTGTCGATGAAGGGAACCTCCTGCCGGAAGTCCTCGAAGATGCGCTCGAGGATGGGGGAGGACTTCAGCGGACGGCGGAACTCGAGGGCCTGGGCCGCGTTGAAGAGTTCGATGGCGAGGACGGTTTCCACGTTGTCCACCACCCGCACCAGTTTCGTCGCGGCGTTGGAACCCATGCTCACGTGGTCCTCCTGTCCCTGCGAGGACGGAATGGAGTCGCAGGAAG